>NZ_JBFUIX010000434.1:0-1583 GCF_056401635.1 Paenibacillus sp. P4_E11
GTATTGAACTTGTGCCATGAATCGGTCCTCCTCTAATTATCCGCGAAGTTCCCAGACTTGCGGTTGTTGTGCTACATGTGRATGCTCAGAACCCGCATACACGTTAAGTTTAGTCTTCAACTTGTCGCCCAGACGGTTCTTCGGAAGCATGCCGTATACAGCCAGTTCGATCATGCGGTCAGGACGCTTGCTCAGCATTTCTTGAGCCGAAGTCACTTTCAAACCACCTGGATGTTGGGAGTGACGGTAGTACATTTTCTTTTGCAATTTCTTACCAGTCAGAACAATTTGCTCCGCATTGATTACAATTACGAAATCTCCTGTATCTACGTGAGGAGTAAATTCCGGCTTAGTCTTACCGCGCAATATCGATGCTACTTCGCTAGCCAAACGTCCAAGCGTTTGTCCTGCTGCATCGACGATGTACCATTTGCGCTCAACTTGCTCAGGTTTCGCCATATATGTGGTACGCATTCGCATGATCCTCCTAAAAATTATATCCAATCATTCATTAATTCCATCGTTGAGTTCATTCGTGTTGTTGGCCACTTCAATACTCGGGGCAGTGGGTTTGCCAGTAATGAAAAGCCAACTTATATATTACATGAAATCAAGTGCGGAATCAAGGATTATTTATGGGCTTATGCATAAAAAACTTCCCATAGCATTAACCCGTGCGCCATGGCCGTCGGACCTGCACAACTCCGATCTCGGGCTTGCAATATCCGCTCCATATCGGCACTCTTGCGTTTCCCTTCTCCGACCTCGATCAGCGTTCCAACCAAGATACGCACCATGTGCTGCAGGAAGCCGCTCCCTGTAAAATACAGATGGAGATGGCCCTCCTGCTCCTTATATTCCAAGTACGCCTCGAAAAGCTTGCGAACGTGAGATGTTTTCGTCGAATTAGCCGAACAGAATGATGTGAAATCGTGCTCTCCTATCAAACAGTCCAACGAAGCGGCTATTTCATTCACATTCAGAGGAGTAGGATGATGAAACTGCATATGGCGCCAGAACACGTCCGGATACCGGCTGCAGTTAATCGTGTATCGGTATGTTTTCCGTTTGGCGGAATGGCGGGCATGAAAGCTGAGCGGTGCTTCATGAGCTTCTGTGATCACAATATCATTCGGAAGCCTAGAATTGAGTGCAAGCGCCCAACGCCCAATCGGAATTTGCGATTCAGTCAGAAAGTTGATGACTTGATGCCGGGCATGTACCCCAGCGTCTGTTCGTCCCGAAGAAATAACTTCCGTCGTTTCCCCGGTTAGCAACTTTAATGCCTTTTCTATCGCATCCTGAATCGTATTCCCTCCAGGCTGCGTTTGAAACCCGAAATAGCGTGTACCTTCATAACTGACAACCATGCGTATGTTTCTCATGAAAGGCCTCGACTCCAACACAACGGTAACTTACTCCCACTTGAGTCTCACCCACTTATGCTACCGAATAGCGATAAGATAGCATAAGTTTCGGAATGACCCTACAAAAAAAGGGCTTCATCAGAATCAAATGATTCTGTCCACCCTTTCCCATCCGTTCGTATTAAGCGCGATCTACTAATTCCAAGTACACCATTG
>NZ_JBFUIX010000435.1:0-1580 GCF_056401635.1 Paenibacillus sp. P4_E11
ACATTACGCGATACAAGGAACCTTAAGCAGCCCCTTGTTGACGCAGCTACGCAATAAGTTGGATCAGGCTGAGGACCAATTGCAAAAAGGTCATAATAAACAAGCGGTCAAACACATGGAGGACTTCCTTGATCATCTGAATAAGAATTCCATGCAGTCCTATGTAACCCCTGAAGTAAAAAACATCCTTACTACGGATGCAACTGCATTGAAGAACTCCTGGTGAAGCAGAGGCAAGAGACTCGAGCAATTAAGCACCGTTTCCCATTAGGGAGTGGTGTTTGTTTGTAATCAAGATGAGAGCAGAAAGAGGTGGCAACATGATAAACAGTCAAGTGGTGGCTTGCAGTGGGCTCGAGGTAAAAACCTGCAAGACTTCTTCTTCGATGGAACTTGCAATAGAACCTGGGAAACTGATCTACTCCGACGGTTCCGTTGTGGAATTTCTAGAAAGGACATATGTGCTCCTACGCCCAGCGGGGACGAAGCGATTCACCCATCATGCCTATACGATTCATGGAGTTGGTACGAGTTCTCCATGTGGTTGGAATGGAGAAGGAATTCGCGGAAGTGGTGGTGATCCGTACCAACGAATGGTCCCAGGAACCTTACAGGTCTGGAATGAGGATCGAAGTAAACTTTACCTTCCCGAACAGGACTACGTTCAGGATGATTATTGGGGGACGATTAAGAAACATCCAGATGGAGCAATTCCTGAGGGAGCCAAGTTATCATTGGACTACGAAGTTTGGTTATGCCGATATGATGCTGTGGTGGTGGATAATCAGATGAAGCTGCAGATCGTGGAGGGAGATTTCGAGGCGATGGAATCGCGAGAACTCCTTTTGCCTGATCCACCGGCTGTAGGGGCAGGGTATGTGCTAGCACACGTTTTTCTAAGCTGGGGACAGACCAAGATATATAACGGTGGAAGCTATGTAGTCCGACCGAGAGAGGAGTATGCTGAACTTTTATTCTCCATCCCAGAGCTTAGTGGTACATATATGGATATGGTCGCTCGTACGTACAGAATAGAAATTGTATCCCAACTTAATGATGAGCAATTGTTACTTCGTATGGGGGCCACTGGAGAGGATTATGGGACAGGACAAATACTGGACGAGATTTCCTTGCGGTGGACAGAACCAATGATTTATGAGAAGAAGAGCAAGATACCACTAGTACTGGTTTCGGCTTACGGCCGTCTGGTGGATTGGGGATTAGAGATCGACTTGTCCGGTATCGACATTAGGCCATCTCAGGTGAATCCAATCATTGAAGTGGTTGCGTTGCCGCAAATGATATTCGATTTACGTAATCAAGCTGTAGCTTTCACGGAAAGTATACCGTTAGAGCGATTCGATACATTAATTCCGATCCGTAAAAAGCTTGCCTCCGGGAACCCGGTTCGGATCGCGTTTTATGGCGAGAGCACGACGCGTAATGGAAGATGGCCCTACCAGCTCATAGAGGGACTTAGGCAATTATTCCCCCAAGGCATCATCAAATCATCCAATATCGCGGTCAGTGGAGAAAATTCCTTGGTCGGCATCCGCAGACTCCAGGATGAGGGTTTGAAT
>NZ_JBFUIX010000436.1:0-1580 GCF_056401635.1 Paenibacillus sp. P4_E11
GGATTTGCATGTTAGCATCCCATCCGCAGGACAACTCATTACTATGTATGCTCTTGGGGTAGCAATCGGCGCTCCTATCCTGACAGTCCTCACCCACCGAATCCCGCAAAAGAAACTATTATGTCTACTCATGGTTTTGTTTATTCTCGGCAACGGAATCTCTGTGTTCGCTCCAAACTATGCGATTATGATGGGTGCTCGCATAATAACCGCATTGACGCATGGGACATTCTTTGGCGTTGGGGCGGTTATCGCCTCCAATCTTGTAGGTCCAAACAAACGTGCCGGCGCGGTATCTATAATGATGGCCGGTCTAACTATTGCAAATATTATCGGTGTTCCACTTGGGACATTTATCGGTCAACACTGGGGGTGGAGATCCTCGTTTGGCGCAATTGCAATTATGGGAATCATTGCATTGATCGGCATCCTTATCTTCATACCGAGAATCCGGCTAGACAAACCAGCGAGTATCGTTCAGCAGATTACCGCTCTTGTTAAGCCCAAGCTCCTTCTATACCTGCTGATCGGAGCACTAGGCAACGCCGGCCTTTTCTCTGTATTTACTTATATTACACCTCTGCTTACGCAAGTCACCGGCTTTGCCGAGCATAGCGTAACTTGGATTCTAGTCCTATTCGGCTGCGGAGTGACCATCGGTAATATCGTCGGCGGGAAGCTCGCGGACTGGAAGCTGATGCCCTCCATACTGGGACTTTACTTTACGATCTGTGTCATCCTTACCCTCTTCACCTTTACCCTTTACAGTCCAATTGCCGCCGTTGTGACCATTTTTCTATGGGGTGCTGCTTCCTTCGCAGTGTTTCCGGGGCTGCAAGTACGAGTTATGAGCCTTGCGCAGGCGGCGCCAGCACTTGCCTCTACTTCAAGTCATTCAGCCGGTAATCTAGGAAATGCAGCTGGCGCTTTCGTTGGGGGATGGGTCATTACTCATCTGTCTATTACATCCCTCCCTTGGGTCGGTGCCATGCTCGTAGGAGTGGCTCTGATATTGGGAATTGCTTGCTATGTCGCAGAACGCAAACCCGCTGTGGTGTAATCCTTTTCCTAGCTTGATATAACGAAGCCACTCCATCAATCCATACGGAGTGGCTTCTATTTGCTGTTTTCGAACCGCTATTTCTTTATGATTCCTTAAAATTTGTCTGCACGTTAGTTAATACTTCCGTTGTAATCTAAAGCCAATGGGTCATGTCGAGGAGGGGTTTCATGCGAATCGCCTTATTTTCGGATACTTATTGGCCGCAAGTGAACGGGGTTGCCATGACATTGAAGCGGCTCACGGAGCACTTGGAACGCCGGGGCGTAGATTGTCGAGTTTTTGTACCACGATGTGGTGAAGAGGAATCGGTTACGAGTAATGTCCGAAGTTTGTTCAGTCTTCCGCTAGTCCTGTATCCGGAATGCCGTGTTGCCCTTCCGAATTATCCTTCCATCTCTAATCAGCTACAACAATTTCAGCCCGATCTGATCCACATCGCAACCCCATTTAATATCGGACTTTGCGGACTCTATTACGCCAGAAAATACGATATCGCGCATGTCGCCTCCTACCATAC
>NZ_JBFUIX010000437.1:0-1561 GCF_056401635.1 Paenibacillus sp. P4_E11
CCACGGAAGTCACGTACACGAGGCAAGGCTACGTTGAACAGCTTATCCAGGAAGTAATACATGCGTTCGCCGCGAAGAGTTACCTTAACGCCGATCGGCATATTCTCACGAAGCTTGAAGCCTGCGATGGACTTCTTGGCACGAGTGACAACCGGCTTTTGACCTGCGATGATCTGCATGTCTTGCACAGCTGCGTCGATGGTCTTGGAGTTACCTACCGCGTCACCTACACCCATGTTGATAACAACTTTCTCGATCTTCGGCACTTGCATGACCGATGTATAGTTAAACTTCTGCATCAGGGCAGGAGTAACTTCGTTCAAGAAACGATCTTTCATTCTTACTGCCATCTTACATAGACCTCCTTTCCGTTCGGTTCAATTAATCGATCACTTCGCCGGATTTTTTGGCGACGCGAACTTTATTGCCGTTCTCAAGTACTTTATAGCCAACACGGGTCGGTTTGCCGCTCTTAGGATCCAGCAGCATCACGTTGGAAACGTGAATTGGCGCTTCTTGATCCAAGATTCCGCCTTGCGGATTTTGTTGGGTAGGCTTCTGGTGCTTCTTCACCAAGTTAACACCTTCCACCAACACGCGGTTTTGACGAGGGTAAGCTGCAATGATGCGGCCTTTCTTCCCTTTGTCCTTTCCCGTAATCACCATAACTGTATCTTCTTTTTTCACATGAAGCTTATGGTTATGCGACTCAAGTCTTTTCTTCGTTCTAGGCATTCTCCGTTACACCTCCCTGTTCAACCCCAAAAAGTGACGCTAAGCTTCGAAGCTTAATCCGAAACCTTTTCGGGGACCCCGGTTAAGACCGGATCGTAAAGATTGGATTAGATTACTTCTGGTGCGAGCGAAACGATCTTCATGAAATCCTTATCGCGAAGCTCACGGGCCACTGGACCAAAAATACGTGTTCCGCGCGGGCTCTTGTCGTCTTTTACGATAACCGCTGCATTCTCGTCGAAACGGATGTAAGAACCGTCCTTACGGCGGGTGGAGCGTTTAGTCCGTACGATAACGGCTTTAACTACATCACCTTTCTTGACAACGCCACCAGGTGTTGCTTCTTTCACGGAGCATATAATCAAGTCGCCAATATGACCTACACGACGTCCTGTACCGCCAAGTACGCGAATACACATCAGTTGTTTAGCGCCGGAATTGTCGGCAGATAGCAGTCTTGTAAATGGTTGAATCATTTAAAGTGCCCTCCTTTCAAATGTTGTGCCGCTCAGCAGTTAGATGATGACAGCTTTTTCGACAACCTCTACCAGTCTCCAACGCTTGTCTTTGGAAATGGGGCGGGTTTCCATAATCTTCACGACATCACCAATCTGTGCATCGTTGTTCTCATCGTGTGCTTTGAATTTCTTCGTATATTTGATGCGCTTATGGTACAGGTCATGCTTCTTGTAAGTCTCTACAGCTACAACGATGGTTTTTTCCATTTTGTCGCTTACGACTTTGCCGACCTGAACTCTGCGTTCATTGCGCTGTTCCATAGCGTGCCCTCCTCTCTAGGTTCTTTAGCTGATCCCGAGTTCTCTTT
>NZ_JBFUIX010000438.1:0-1561 GCF_056401635.1 Paenibacillus sp. P4_E11
ATATTGTACTGACCAAGGGTGTCACTTGCTGTTKGAGAAACCTATGGCGATTTCCACACAACAATGCGATGCCATTAACGAAGCCGTAGAACGAAACCGTGTGGTGATGCTTGTCGGACAGACTCAACAATATATCTCCCATAATCTGAAGGGCAAGTCTATCGTACAAAGCGGTGAGTTAGGGAAGCTGGTTATGATTCATGATGTCCGGCACGGCCCTTATTTCCATGCAGACCGCCCTTCCTGGTTTCTCGACAAAGCCAAATCAGGCGGTGGCATCGTATTCAACTTGGGTGCGCATGCCATCGATAAAATCCAATGGCTGACGGATAGCCGCATTACTCGCGTTCGTGCATCGCTTAGCTATCACGCTGAGCGTTACCCGGATATGGAAGGTAGCGCGGTCATGATGCTGGAGACATCACAGGGTGTTACCTGTACCGTTAACTTGTCCGGTTACGATGGGGTGGACCGGGAAGAGACGGAGCTCGTCTTCACACACGGGATGATCAAGATCATTAACCATGATTCCGTATGGATTAGCGAAGACGGCAAATACCGCCAAGTTCCTATCGAACATGCGGTCAATCCGTTTGAACTGCAATTGACTGATCTAGCAGCATGTATTCGCGAAGGACGACAACCTTATTCCTCTGGTGAATATGGCCGTTCTGTAGTCCGTGTGATCGAAGCCATATATCAATCAGCGCAATTAGATGACGAGGTTACAATCGAGCTATGAGCTTCTGGAATTAGCTCTCGATCAACTACTGTAAAGATTACGACCGATCTTAGACAAAATAATACATACACCCATTTCTTGTGTCTTTTTCTCCCGGGCTGGTCCCGGATAGGGATGCCACACTGTCTGGCTCTCGTTTGATCGAAGCCATCGCTCGTTTGTATTCCTTTGTCTGCATCTGCTCGTAGGCATCGGCTTTGAACGCAATCTGCGTGTTCAGAACAAGCCTGCTTTCTTGAAGGATCTGGAGCCTAAGTTCGAGACAATGCGTAGGCGTTGAAGTATCTGATTGAATAATACAAAAACAAAAGGAGCTAGCTTACGAAGCTAACTCCCCAAATGTTATCCATTTGAATCTGGAGGATCATTCACACCACCATTTAGTGCAGCAGCATGAATTAGTTCAGTATTTATTGTTGCAAAAGTGGTTCCAACTAAAAATGCTGCAGCGATCATAATAACAGCAACGGCTTTTTTCATCGTGATCACCTCTTCCTCTGTGTATTGTTTACAGGAAGAATATATCACGTCAGGTATTCCCATTTGTAGGGTAATACCCGGGAAGTTTTCGGGAGGTTTTTCGGGAAGAAGAAGACGATATACGATTTTTCAAGTTCATTATTCTTCGATATAGTACTCATCAAATCGATTTAAGGTTTTCATTAAAGCGGAAAAATCACCTTGTGCTACATCATGCTTTTCAACTCCATGAGTAAAAACTTTAATTTCATATATCCCTTTCGGTTTTTTCTTAATAGTAACATATCCATCTGATGTGTCATTTTTAACAAAAATGCCTTTGTTGATCAAACTCAATGC
>NZ_JBFUIX010000439.1:0-1560 GCF_056401635.1 Paenibacillus sp. P4_E11
CAGCATTGCTTTCGTAACTTTTAAAATCCTGATAAAGCCCGTAGTTATCAATACTTACAAGCATTGATTGCGTTGCTTTCGTCGTCGTGATCATCGTTGCTTTCGCGTTGCTTTCGTCAAGGTTTCGTTGCGATTTCATCGCTTTACCGCGTAAAAACTCTAATACCTGAAAGACTTGATCTTTCGTAGGTCGTTCCGTCCTCGCTCCTACTTTCCAAGACACGGCTTCGATAATGTCAGGTATAGATGTACTAAGCTGGCCACGCTTGAGCCCTTTGTACTCGCTGTGCTGTGCTTGAGTCAGAAGGTACAACCAAACTTTTAAGTAAAGTGGAGGCTTGTCCCATATCTCGCTCTCGATGATCTTCCGAGCAATGAGTATGCAACCGCCCTGTACTAGCGGTTCTCCCATCGCCTTACACCGCCTTATTGTCGCGTTCTAACTTCTCAGCAATGGCACGTTCAATCCATTGATGCTTTGATTTCAGAATCGATCGGGTTAAGGCTGACTCGATCCTACGGTGGATCTCATCCTCCACACGGACCGGGAACACTTTAATTTTCTCCTTGCTCATTGTGATCACCTCGTATCAGTATTGTATTTACATAGTATCATATTAGTTACTATATTGCTAGTACCTCGTAGCAATTTTGTCGGTTTGCGTTACAGTTTTGTTGGGAATGATTTATAGTAAAAGTAGGATAACAAAGTAGGAAGAAGGATTATCATGATTAAGTCCAAATTACACATTCTGATGGGCAACCATAAAATCAAAAGCATTCTGCAGCTGTCGGAGCTCACCGGAATCTCTCGGGCCTCATTGACTCGGATTTACAATGACCAGGCAACAGGGGTCGAACTTGCTACGCTCAACACCCTGTGTAAACATTTCAATTGCACCATTGGCGATCTACTGGAGTATGTGGAAGATTAGAAGAACTAAATAACCGGATCAAATCTGTGTAGTTCTCGCTCGTTCATTTCCTTTAGCAACGCATCCATTCTCTGTTCCAAATCAAGGCGTCTTTCCTTCATCTCCCGGAACCACTCGGACACTTTTTCTGGATCGCTATCGGACATGAACATAGCAAGGATGTCGATTAGCTCATTTTGTGATAAGTCTGCTTCTTTGATGACTTGTACCATAATGCGGTGTTTATGATTTCTGGACATGTTCTTTTCTCCTTTGCTTTGATCTTGCGCGTAGCGCCCCCGTCCAACAGCATATGCTTAGCGTCAGCGGAGGCCGTAGGTGGGGGTCTTTACTCTATGGATTTACATACTTTGTATCCATAGTCTTATTGCTTTAGGGAGCCAATATAGATGATCTCGTAGCCTCATCGGAAGATCTCCTCACGTAACGTTTTATTCATTCAGATACTTGACCAGCAAGACGCTTTGCCTTTTTAATAATGTCTTCATTTGGCGACCACTCAGGACTTCCTTCGTCCAAAAGTAACGTCTTAATCATTTCCTTTAAGCCATCCACGGTTGCGGTTTTTAAAACATCTCTAATTGTGTAGTCATGATGTGCTTGGTCAACGCTATTGTACATATGC
>NZ_JBFUIX010000440.1:0-1560 GCF_056401635.1 Paenibacillus sp. P4_E11
GGATGTTTCTTACCTTATTGCTAACCCAGGTGAGGCAGCAAAGTTGGAATCCAACGCACAAATGTTTATTGGCGACTATGGATATGATGGATATTTAGCGCTGAGAAAAGCAGCAGGTCTTGATTAAAAGGAGGTGTGGTGAGGATGGGGGTATTTGAAAAGTTACAGACGGGAGAAAAATCAACCAGTCGTTCTTCTGGCGGGGTATTCAACCGTTTAAAAGAAAAATCGTCTAGCGTAAAATCCGAGAAACCTCCAAGTGTCCCAAGTCCACCGCTTGATTTACGAAAGTCTCCAGTTGTGCAGAAGTCAGAAGCTTATAAGGAGAAAGTAATCGATGAAATACCAGTTGGAATTCGTCAGTCAAGAGTAGTCCAAGCAGCGGAAAAGGCGGCACCAGAAATTGCTAAAAAAGAAACGTATCGTTTAGCCGAAGAAGCAAGATGGGCCGAAAAACCTTGGTTAGTACGCGCCCAGAAGAATCTTTATGATGCCACTCTCGGCCCGGTAACGGATGCCGCTATGCGGGTTGCTGCAAACGTTGTAGACCCCTTTCAATTAACAAGAGGGGTTGCCGCTAGGAAAGGGGCAACATTAAGAAATAATCCGATCACTGCACCATTCAGCGCCCCTGAAACTACGTCGGAAAAAGTAACGGACATTGTGGGTCAAGTTGCTGGATCGTTAGCTCCTGGAGCCGGAGCGTTTAAAGTTGTTGGTAAGCCAGTAGGGAAACTAGCCATAAGAGGTCTTGAATCCTTGTCACCAGCCTCTAGAGAAGCGGTTGAGGCTCTAGCAAGGAATAGAGGGGTGGACGCAGCGGCTTTGATTAATACGCTAGCTCGTGGTGCTGGAACTGGTGCGGGGTTCGGTGTAATGCGAGAAGGTCTTCAAGCGGCAACAGGCGATGACCAGTCATTAGGTGGCAGACTGAAGGATATTGCCTTCGATACGGTTCTAGGTGGTGCAGGTGATGTTGCACTAGGCGGGGTATTTGCAAGGATGGGACAACGAACTAATCAACAACAAGCAGCACAACAAACTGTTCCTACTGCTCCAAAATTAGATCCATTACGACCGAAACTGCAAGACGAATTCGCACCCGGTCAAAGCCTAGCGCCTGACTCTGCACCGGACATCGTTCCATTTACACCTGATCCCAAAGGTCCTGTGAGACTCGCGGATTTGACCGCTGAAACTCCTACTACTGCTAGAGTAGATCAACCTTCGGTAGCACCGGAAACGCCTGTATCTGCTCAAGAAGAACTGACTAGAGCAAACTACAAAAATCAACTTGATAATGGTAATTTCTCGAGCGAGTTACAAACGGCTATAAAAAATACAGACCAAACATATGAACGGGCGACCAATGCGGAGAGCGTCGCCAAAGCCAATGAAGCTGTAAAGAACCTTCCGGAAGCTGAATCTAAGTTCTTGCTGAATGAATCTGGAGGACCTGAACATATTGCGACAGGATACCGCTTAATGCAAGAATTTGATGCGCTAGGAGAGCATGGACGCGCTTTGGTTGTTTCCAAAAAATTAGCCGAGGACTTAACC
>NZ_JBFUIX010000441.1:0-1560 GCF_056401635.1 Paenibacillus sp. P4_E11
GATTGGCAACTGAATTGCTACTGCATTGGCTCCCAAACGGTCGCGCATTTGGCCAATTACACCCAAGAAGTTCGCGCCGATGGCATCCATTTTATTCACGTAGGCCATACGCGGAACGTGGTACTTGTCCGCTTGTCTCCATACGGTTTCCGATTGGGGTTCAACGCCTTCTTTAGCGCTGAATACCGCAACCGCTCCATCAAGTACACGGAGGGAACGCTCAACCTCAACAGTGAAGTCAACGTGTCCCGGGGTGTCGATAATATTGATTCGGTGCCCTTTCCACTGGCAAGTGGTAGCGGCGGACGTAATGGTGATTCCACGTTCTTGCTCCTGCTCCATCCAGTCCATCGTAGCGGCTCCTTCATGAACCTCTCCGATCTTATGGGTACGGCCGGTGAAGAAAAGAATACGTTCCGTCGTCGTCGTTTTACCAGCGTCAATATGCGCCATGATCCCGATATTCCGCGTGTCTTTCAAGGAGAACTCTCTTGGCATTGGAACGTCTCCTTCCTGTAATAGCTGTTTTCAAAAATCCAGGAAAACTACTACAAGCGCAAGTACGGAATAGCACTTCCGCCGAGCAGTAGCTGATCCTACCAGCGGTAGTGGGCGAACGCTTTGTTCGCTTCCGCCATCTTGTGCGTGTCTTCGCGCTTCTTAACGGAAGCACCTGTGTTGTTGCTGGCGTCGATAATCTCGGCAGSCAGACGCTCTTCCATAGTCTTCTCTCCGCGCAAGCGAGAGTAGTTCACCAACCAGCGAAGACCTAGTGCTGTACGGCGCTCAGGCTTTACTTCGATCGGTACTTGGTAGTTAGCTCCCCCAACACGACGAGCTTTAACTTCAAGCACAGGCATGATGTTCTTGATCGCTGTTTCAAACACTTCCATTGGTTCCTTGCCAGTACGGYTTTGAATCAGGTTAAACGCATCATACAAAATCGTTTGCGCAACACCGCGCTTCCCATCTAACATGATACGGTTAATGAGTCGGGTAACCAATTTGCTGTAATAAATCGGATCCGGCAAAACGTCTCTTTTAGTAACTGGACCTTTACGAGGCATAGTTATCCCCCTTTCTTATAAAAATCATTCGATATGAATAGCATTTCATTCTTACTTCTTCACTTTCGGACGTTTCGTACCATACTTGGAACGAGCTTGTTTCCGGTTGTTAACGCCGGATGTGTCAAGCGCTCCCCGCACGATGTGGTAACGTACCCCTGGCAAATCTTTTACCCGTCCGCCACGGATCAACACGACACTGTGCTCTTGCAGGTTGTGTCCGATTCCCGGAATGTAAGCCGTAACCTCGACACGATTCGTTAAGCGCACACGAGCGTATTTGCGAAGAGCCGAGTTTGGCTTCTTCGGAGTCATTGTACCTACACGAGTGCAGACACCGCGTTTTTGAGGCGCGCTCAAGTCGGTTTGTTCTCTCTTCAAGGCGTTGAACCCTCTTTGTAGAGCAGGTGACTTGGACTTCGTAATCTTCGCTTGACGACCTTTGCGTACTAATTGGTTAATAGTTGGCATGTCACTACCTCCTTCCTTACTT
>NZ_JBFUIX010000442.1:0-1550 GCF_056401635.1 Paenibacillus sp. P4_E11
CTGGTACTATAGAGAAACTCTAGAAGATCCCTTTCCTTAGGAATGTAAGTTCCTGTCTTCTTTCATTTTTTAGAGTCATCTCTGAATGCATATGAATAAGCAGCAAACCAGATAGAACTCACCTCGCCAGTCTCTTTTCTAATATTGATGCCCACGTAATATGCCTTACTCTGATCAATGATATCTAATTTGGATTGCCTTAATATTAGTTGTCCGTTTACTTCCTCATACAGGTACTCCACAGTCGGACTTAACAAATAGAACCCTGCTGAACCATATAAACGTAACACATCCGAAAGCTCGCTTTGATTCATGACAAGCCCTTTGGCCGTTTGTACCGGTGGGATTTCACTTCTTCCGAAATCGGAAACCATCCAGCTATCCATGTGTCCTTCGCTGTTATAATGGACGCTTAGTTGACCATAGGTATCAGCTTGGAACATATTTTGCCCCTCGCTCGGTCCCCACTGTTCTTCGATCGCTTCTCTCAATGTACCCAACGGAAACGATTTTTCTCCCCCTAAGGCCTGGAGCTGGAAGTCCTCTAAAGTAATGTGCTGCACGAGAAAATCAGTGATCTCATCTGCCGGTTCAACCGGTAAGGGCGGGATCCGGTTTGGGTCGGAGGCTTCGGATGGTCTCTCCACTATTTTGAACGATCCGAGCAGCTTCAGATTGCGGAACCATTGCAGGGCTTCCGCACGTGTCACTGTGTCTTGGGCCGCAAATCCTTCCACAGAGATTCCTATCTTCCCTTCAGCGAGTCCAATACCTAACACATACCGAATCGCCTCGGTACCGGAGTAGTTAAAGCCAAGCACCGCGCAGAGTATCTCGGCAGCGGTTCCACGTGTGATTGGGACTGTTCTTACAGCCGCATTCTGCAGGCCTAGTGTGGGATGATGCCACATCTGCGCAAACCCGTAGGGACTGTCACTCCAAGCTTCATTAGATACTGCGGTGGGACGCACTTCGTAGCTTCTGTACAACATTAACAAAAATTCCGCTTCAACAATTGTACGATCTGGCTGTAAAGTACCATCGGGGTATCCCTCAACGATACGATTCCGTAGCCCCCATTGAATAACCCGTTCCGCCCAATGGCCGGACACATCGGCAGGCGGATCCTTTCTCATCCACTTCCATGTTGATTTAATGGAGAGCTGCGCAGCTGAGGGGGATACCGATGCGGCAAAAGTTGTTGGAGCCGCGGCTAGCTGCACCAGGATGAGCAATAAGCTAATAAAACGTTTGATTTTCAAATTCGAGAACCTCCATCATATACTAGTAATTATCTGGAACTCATGCTCTGGGATACTTACATCTTCTGCTTAAACGGGTAGATCTCCTGCAATGAAAAAAGCACCGATTAAACAGTGTAGTTCTCAATTGTTTGGCAATCGCGTAAAAAGTTTTTCTATTACTCTGATAAATTCATTGATTTAATGAAGAAATAGTTAATGTCATTAAACGACAACTGGAACACATTCTTGGCCTATTTCGGCAATCGGAACAGATTCTTGTCATTAATTTATGACAAGAATCTGTTC
>NZ_JBFUIX010000443.1:0-1540 GCF_056401635.1 Paenibacillus sp. P4_E11
TCCTAGAGTCCAAACCAATTTCCAGTACTTTCATATCCTTATAACAGAAGACAAACCTGAATGCGGTTAGGAGGATGATTATGCGGATCGCGCAATTACTTCATCGCACTTATCAATATGTTCCGGAAGACTTCGTGAGAGAGATGTTCCGGCAAATTCTACATCGCGAAGCAGATGAGGCAAGCCTGATCGGCCACTTGCAGTTGATGGCAGCTGGACTGACGAAGAATTATATTACCACTGGACTATTGACCGGTCCCGAAGCCGGGGAGCTGCACCGGCAATCCCCTTCCAGGCCTCCAGAAGTTCCCGAGACGGTAATGGGAAGGCTCCAACATTTGTTCACGCTGCCACCAGATCACTTGGTCCACCATCTGTACGCGGAGCTCATGTGCCGAGCACCGGATCAAGCCGGTTTCGATTATCATGTAAGGCTGCTTCAAGGAGGGACATCGCCGCTCGAGATCGTCATCCTGTTCATGCTCTCCCCAGAGTGGAGTGAGCTGATGAACTCGGACCGGAATTTCATTGCCCGGAAAATCATGAATCATTATATGCATTCGCTATGAAATTAGAGGTCCAAAGGGAGGTAGAACCCAGGATATGAAGAAAGTGTGTGTCACGGGCGGAGCCGGATTTATCGGGTCGCATGTCGTGGATTCACTGGTAGAAGGCGGATGCTCTGTCTTGGTCATCGATAACCTCAGTTCCGGTAAGCGGGATGTTGTTCATCCGCAGGCGAAACTGATTGTTGCTGATATTGGCTCGGAAGAAGCCGAGCGTGYAATCGCCGAATATGAGCCGGAATGCCTGATTCATCTGGCTGCCCAGATCGATGTCGCTCGTTCGTTAGACGACCCCGTCAGCGATGCGGTCCATAACATCATCGGGACCATCAAGCTTCTTACCTTATGCCGCCGATACGGTATCCGTAAAATTGTCTACAGCTCCTCCTGTGCTGCATACGGGGAAACACCTGATTGCAGCATCGAAGAAACGTTTCCTGTAAAGCCTCTTTCCTTCTATGGCGTCTCCAAATCAGCTCCTGAAACTTATATCAGGCTCTATCGGGAATTGTATGGGCTTGAATATAGTATTCTTCGTTACGCGAATGTGTATGGTCCTCGTCAAACTCCCAAAGGAGAGGGCGGGGTCATAGCAGTTTTCTTGAAATCGCTTCTGAATGGCAATGTCCCCCGGATCTTCGGCAGCGGAGTCCAGACTCGGGATTTCGTATATGTCAAGGATGTGGCCAGGGCCAATATACTCGCTATGGAGAAAGGCAATGAAGAAATCATCAACATTGGAACGGATACGAAGACGAGCGTGGTCGAGCTGTTTCACAGCTTGACCAACTTACTAGCAATCGACGTAAAGCCACAATACGCACCAGCACGAACAGGCGACATCCTCTACAGTCGGCTCAGTCGAGAGAAAGCTGAACAGGTACTTGGGTGGCAGCCGGCTTATTCCCTACAGCAGGGTCTGTTGGAGACTATACGTTATACCGAGAACATCAACAACAAATAATGGTTTAGGG
>NZ_JBFUIX010000444.1:0-1530 GCF_056401635.1 Paenibacillus sp. P4_E11
GGCGAGAGGTGCTTGAGGAAATGGCCGGAGTGAACTACCTGGGAATCGGACAATTATCAGGTGAATTCATTCAACCGCAGAGCGAATATTGTGATCAGATTCCTCCGGTACCTTACTTTATCAAAAACAACTTTGCCCATTGGGAGCTGGCTGAAGGTTCCGATGCGCAAGTGGCGGCGAAAGTGTTCCTGCCTTATGAAGAAATCAGTCCATCGAAGAAATTCGGACACTTCCATGCGCCGGCAGGTGAAGAAACAGTATATCCCGCTGCTGTCGTTCGTACCTACGGCCGGGGGAAGATTGCCGTAGTAGCGGCTTCGCTCGCGACAGACTACTTCGCCATCGGCAGCCGCCACGTGCGGCAGATGGTGCTCAATCTGGTGGATGCCTTATTGGACAACGAGATGAGATTGGTCGAGGTGGAAGCGAATTCGCCTTCCGTAGAAGTTTCCCTAATGACGCAGCAAGGAAATTGGGTTCTGCATCTGATCCAATACGGCGCCAAGCGGTCCAGCAGCTTCTCATCCAGGGGAACTACCGTCATAGAAGAAATACCGATTCGTACTCATATACCGGTTCGATTGCGACCGCCAGTGAAACCTAAGCGGGTAATACTTGCGCCCATTCAGGAAGAGCTCGCATGGACATGGAACGAAGGTCAGTTGGAAACGGTCGTACCCGAGCTGCATATTCACCAGATGGTCGTTGTTGAATTGTAATGTAAACCCAAGTCAGACTGCCGACATCTATTCTTACCGAAAAAACGCGGAACCAATAAGGGTCCAGCGTTTTTTTGTTCGTTCGTGGCACGTCTGGTGAGGATGTATGCCGTCCATAATAACATCCATAAATAGGAATATTCGTTTCTTCCAGAAAAATGAAGAGGAGTAATTGGCAAATACCAAAATTCCTGCGAAGCGGACAGMGAAAGTTCGGTCTTCCACGAACGATGAATAAGGAAAAAGAATGTACAAACGATGTTTCAAGCAGTCTAGCATGTCATCTCGGATGTCAAGCCACTGCTTATTCGTTAGGAACGGTATGTAAAATATCAATTAAATGCATACTAAAAAAATTCTAAAAGGGGTGAGAGATAATTATAGCAATAGCATGACTGCTTTTATAAAAAGTGATAATTGAGCAGAAACTAACTCATAGATGATTTAACATGGAGTGTGACGATAGAATGACAACTGCTAACATAAACGGATACTCGATGCATCATATCGATCGCGGAAAAGGAACCGCCATCCTCTTCATTCATCCTCCGGTACTTACAAGCTTAAATTTCACATACCAAATCCAAGGACTATCGCCTCATTTTCGAACAATTGCTTTTGACATCAGAGGACACGGTAAGAGCCAGTCTTCCAATCAAACGGTTACTTATCCTTTAATCGTTGAGGATATTAAACAATTGATGGATCGGTTGAGCATCGATAAATGTTTCTTGTGCGGATATTCTACTGGGGGGTCGGTAGTGCTTGAGTTTCTCTTGACTCATCCCGATCGGGCATGGGGGGGCATCGT
>NZ_JBFUIX010000445.1:0-1529 GCF_056401635.1 Paenibacillus sp. P4_E11
ATGTTAGAGGAATTGGTGAAAAGTGGAGTTGTTAGCCGTGATCTAGCCGATGTGTTGAACGAGCGTTGGAAGAACTATATTCCGCTGTTCCGATCATTTGATGATGAGGTGGTGGAGTTTGGTAGTGGCTTGTCGGATGCACTAGCGAATGTTGCGAATCCAATTAAGTCACTCAAGGGATCCGAGAGAGCGGTAATCGATCCACTAGAGAACATGGTAAAAAATATATTCAGTTCGGTAAACTCAGCAGAACGGAATAAAGTAGCCTCACAACTGGCTAAATTGGCCGACATCGATACCGAAGGGAGTTTCATTCGTAAGCTAGGACCTGATGAAAAGGTGGACAGGAAGAACGTTGTTAGTGTGAGGGTGGATGGTAATACCGTCAAGTACGAGGTTGAGCCAGAAGTGTATAAAGCGCTGCTAAATCTGGACAAAGAATCATCGAACATGATCGTAAACGCACTGGCTAAGCCAGCATCATTGCTACGGGCTGGAGCTACACTCACACCAGAGTTCAGTTTGCGGAACCCAATACGAGATGTATTACAGGCTTTTGTTACAAGTAAGAGTGGTTTCAATCCCATAACAGACTTTGGTGCTGGACTAATTCAAGCCATTTCTAAGGGAAAACTGTACAAAGATTGGATAGACAACTTGGGTGCTTATGGTAATGTCATGTCAATGGATCGTGATGTGCATCGGAAGGCACTCGAAAAGGTTTTGAAAGAACCAGTTTCGAAAAAGTTTGTCAACATCGTCAATGGTAAAGCGTTGATAGGGCTCCTTCGAGCAATATCCGATACAACGGAATCCGCAACAAAGATCGGAGAGTATCGCGCAGCGCTCCGGAAAGGACAATCCAAAGAAGAGGCCGCATACCGTTCAAGGGATCTGATGGACTTTGCTAGAGCAGGAACAGGAATTCGGCAAGCTAATAAGATGGTTGCATTCCTAAACGCCAATATTCAAGGAAAATCGAAGCTCATCCGATCGATAAAGGAAAATCCAATAGGAACAACGACACGCGCCTTAACTGCTGTTACCATCCCCACAGTTGGCGTGTTTTTGTTGAACAAAAAAATTGCAAATGATACACAAAGAGAGACAATAGATAACGCTCCGGATTGGATGCGGAATTCATTTTGGTTGGCTGCTATTCCTGGCACTGATATGGTGGCAAGAATTCCGAAGCCATTTGACCTAGCAACGATTTTTTCTAATCTACCAGAGCGCGCTTTAGACTATGTGTACAAAAATGATAAAGAGGCGTTCGATGGGTTTGCACGTCGAGCCTTATCGGAGTCGGCCCTACCTTCTCAAATATCGGGATTGTTGCCGTTTGTTGAAGGCATGGCGAACTATTCCTTTTTCCGTGAAGGGAGTATCATCCCTCAGCGCGAGCAGGGAATGAAATTCGGTGACCAGTATGACCCGATTCGCACAACAGAGACAGCAAAATTACTTGCTGCAGGCGCAGATAAACTCACCGGAGGAAAGGGAGCATTCAAAAACTTTTCATCACCTCG
>NZ_JBFUIX010000446.1:0-1525 GCF_056401635.1 Paenibacillus sp. P4_E11
TTATACTCATTCTGGCTCCAAACCGGCGAAAATGGCAGCTTCAGGAGAAGTTCCTATCGGTATCTCATATGGATACAGCGGCATCCTGGAGAAGAAAAAAGGGTCCCCGATTGAAGTTATTTTCCCTAAAGAAGGATCAGGCTGGGATATGGAAGCAAATGCATTAGTGAAAAAGAAAGACATTAAGCCGGAAGCGAAGTTGTTCTTGGATTGGGCGATTAGCGCAGAGCCGATGAAGGAATACAATAAAAATTACGCTATCTTAAGTATTAAACAAGAGGGAAACAAAATTCCTGATGGCTACAGTAAAGATCCGGTATCGCAATTGACCAAGTTGGATTTGTACCAAGCTGCTAGAGACCGTGAATCTGTGCTGGCAGATTGGGCAAAGAAATACGATTCCAAATCGGAGCCGAAAAAGTAAATGGTGGATTACGACAGGATGCCGATGGTTGGCATCCTTCCCATTTTCGGTGATCTTATTTGGGTAAATTAGTAAAAAAGGGGCATTTGTTATGAAGCCAGGGTATTTATCGCTTCGCAACCTTTCCAAGCATTTTGGGAAGCAAACTGCGCTGCAGGAAATAAATTTAGATATTCATCAACATGAATTCATCTGTCTGTTGGGGCCAAGCGGATGCGGTAAAACAACTTTGCTGCGCATCCTTGCGGGTCTGGAAAAAGCGGATGGGGGCCATTTGACTATTGGGGGAAAAGATATCACCTCTGTACCGGCTGGAAAACGGAACTTCGGCATGATGTTTCAATCGTATGCTTTATTTCCAAATCTATCGGTTTCCGAGAATATTGCGTACGGACTTCGCAATCGTTTAACCAAGTCCCAAATCGTAGATCGCGTGGACGAGCTGCTAGGATTAGTGGAATTAGAGGAACAGCGCCATAAAGTACCTTCACAATTATCGGGAGGCCAACAGCAGCGGGTAGCTCTTGCGCGAGCGCTTGCATTTTCACCGGATTGTTTGTTGCTGGATGAGCCATTATCCGCACTCGACGCTAAGGTTCGCGGCAAGTTGCGACGTGAGATCTGCCGTCTGCATCAACAATTTGGGATGACGACAATTATGGTGACGCACGATCAGGAGGAAGCTTTAACTATGGCTGATCGCATTGTAGTTATGAATCAATCACGAATCGTTCAAATCGGCACCCCGAATGAAGTGTATGATCGTCCGAATAGTCCCTTTGTTGCCGATTTTATTGGAGCAGTCAGCTTTATCGAAACGGATAACGGAAAACAAGGGAACCCTATACTGGCTATCCGTCCAGAGCATGTTCAATTGGTTCGGGAAGGTCATGAGAAAGGCAGACAGGGAATCGTACGGGAATTTGAATATCGTGGGACACATTACCGCATGGTTCTAGAATTATTGGATCATCAGGATTGTCCGCTTATGCAATTTCTTACCGTTGATCTGCCAACGCAAGCTATGGTGACTTTTAACATCAAACTAAATCAGAAGGTAACGTTTAACTTGCTGCCTGAACACGTCATCCGGTTTGATAC
>NZ_JBFUIX010000447.1:0-1517 GCF_056401635.1 Paenibacillus sp. P4_E11
GTGTTGGTGTTGGTGTTGGTGTTGGTGTTGGTGTTGGTGTTGGTGTTGGTGTTGGTGTTGGTGTTGGTGTTGGTGTTGGTGTTGGTGTTGGTGTTGGTGTTGGTGTTGGTGTTGGTGTTGGTGTTGGTGTTGGTGTTGGTGTTGGTGTTGATTCTGGTTCTGGATCTGGTGTTGGTGTTGTATTACTTACCGTGATCGCAAGCGTCTGCGTAGACGCATCGCCGAAGGTGAACGTCAATGTCGTACTTCCCACCGATTGAACGGATAAGTATTCCTTCTTAATCGTTACGATATTATCCGTGATCGTATAGTCCGTCCCCTCTGTCAGCGTAGCTGCACCATTCGTAATGCTCAACAATGTGCTACTGTACAACGTCATGGTCGTCGTAACATCTGCTTGTGCGGACACTTTCTTATCGAAGCTTGCATTCGTTGCGCTTAGTGTCGGTGACGTTGTGTCGCTCACGCTAATCGCAAACCTCAATCTTGCTCTTGAGTTACTGAATGTGAACCCCAAGTTTATCTTGCCTACTGACTGACCCGCCAAGTACGCTTTCAGGATGGTTACTGTGTTGCCCTCAATGGTGTAATCCGTTCCAGGTGTTAAATCCGTTATGCCGTTCGCGATACTCGTTAGCGTATTTCCATTCAACGTCATCGTTGTCGTCACATCAGTGTTCGTCGCTGCTCCCGACTTCTTATCGAAGCTTGCGATCAGGGGACTGATCGTGCTATTCGGCGGTGTCGTATCACTTACCGTAATCGCAAGCGTCTGCGTTGCTCCTCCGCTGAACGTGAACGTCAAGTTTATCGTGCCCGCTGAGTGTTTCGCTAGGTACTCCTTCTTGATTGTTACTGTATTACCTTCAACAGTATAATCCCATTCAGGTCTTAGTGGCGTTGGTGTTGGTGTTGGTGTTGGTGTTGGTGTTGGTGTTGGTGTTGGTGTTGGTGTTGGTGTTGGTGTTGGTGTTGGTGTTGGTGTTGGTGTTGGTGTTGGTGTTGGTGTTGGTGTTGGTGTTGGTGTTGGTGTTGGCGTCTCATCAGTTCCGTAGACATCATCTATCGGCGGCGGCGTTATGTCACTCGTGATACTCGTTAGCGTATTTCCATTCAACGTCACCGTTGTCGTCACGTCAGTGTTCGTCGCTGCTCCAGACTTCTTATCGAAGCTTGCGATCAGGGGACTGATCGTGCTATTTTCCGGTGTCGTATCACTTACCGTAATCGCAAGCGTCTGCGTTGCTCCTCCGCTGAACGTGAACGTCAAGTTTATCGTGCCCACTAAGTGTCTTCCTAGGTACTCCTTCTTGACTGTTACTGTACTACCTTCAACAGTATAATCCGTTCCAGACCTTAGTAGCTCTGGCTCTGCTGGCGTCTCATCAGTGTAAGTATCATCACTCCCAGAGTATCCTGACGGCGGCGGCGTTATGTCACTCGCGATACTCGTTAGCGTATTTCCATTCAACATCACCGTTGTCGTCACGTCAGTGTTCGTCGCTGCTCCAGACTTC
>NZ_JBFUIX010000449.1:0-1499 GCF_056401635.1 Paenibacillus sp. P4_E11
ATGCAGGGAAATAGCGAGATGAAACCCACTTGCAAAAATCAGAAAATTATTTATAATGGAGATATAGTCAAAGATAGTCAAAGTCAATCAATCGGGAAGGGAGGTCCATGAATGCGCAATGTCTCAGACATTATTGAACAATATCTGAAGCATACGCTGCAGCAAAGTCCGGATAATGTGATAGAGATTCAGCGGAGCGATCTGGCCGACCGATTCGAATGTGTACCTTCCCAGATTAATTACGTGATCAGTACACGGTTTACAGTGGAGAAAGGCTACGTCGTCGAGAGCAAGCGTGGTGGCGGAGGGTACATTCGCATACAGAAGGTTAATCTCCCCCTTAAGGAAGCGATTCATGTCCACATATTCCGGACCATCAGCGCTCAAATCGATCAAGCCGGGGCGGAAGGACTCATTTATCAATTGGAAGATGGGGACCTCATCACCTGCCGAGAGGCGAATATCTTGAAGGCAGCCATTTCACGGGACGTATTAACGTTCAAGCTACCGCTTCGCGACGAGATCAGGGCGAGATTGCTCAAAGCTATGCTAATTGCCTTGCTCAGCAAATAAAGGGTCCAGGAGGAGGATGTCGATGATTTGCCAGGAGTGCAACAAGAAACCGGCTACGCTTCATTTCACGAAGATCGTGAATGGGGAGAAGACGGAGTTTCATATCTGTGAATCGTGCGCCAAGGAGAAGGGCGAAATGATTCCAGGGACGCCAAACGGCTTCTCCATTCACAATCTGTTATCAGGCTTATTGGATTTCGATCCTACCCCTGGGGCTTCCTTCGGCCACAAACCTGTATCAACGCTACGCTGCGATCAATGTGGTCTGACATATGGACAATTCAGCAAGTTAGGTCGCTTTGGCTGTCACTCGTGCTACAAGCATTTCTCCGAAAAGCTCGATCCTTTATTCAAGAGAGTCCACGGCAACGTGGTTCATGTAGGCAAAGTGCCTAAGCGATCTGGAGGACTTATTCAGCAGAAACGAGAAATCGAGCAGTTGAAGCAGGAACTTCAAGCCCGAATTCAACGGCAAGAATTTGAATACGCAGCTACGCTTCGGGACCAAATTCGCGATCTCGAACAAAAATTAAACGGTACGCATGGCTGATAAAAAAAGAGGTGATCGTTCATGTCTTCCCGAAAATATATGGAGCAAGCACTTAGTGAGTGGATGAATAGCAGCGGACCGGAGCAGGATGTGGTCATCAGTAGTCGGATTCGCATTGCGCGTAATCTGAGCACGCACCCGTTTCCGATGTTGTCTACGAATTCGCAGTCCAAGGAAGTATTGAATCAAGTGGAGCAGTTGATGAGCAATGAAGAGCTGGATATGATCAGCCACTTTCAATTCATTCAACTGGATCAGCTCAGCGATTTGGAGAAGAAAGTTCTTGTAGAGAAGCACTTGATTAGCCCGAATTTGGCGAATGAAGCCAGGGACGGAGCTGTTATTCTCAGTCAGAACGAATCAGTCAGTATTATGG
>NZ_JBFUIX010000450.1:0-1492 GCF_056401635.1 Paenibacillus sp. P4_E11
GCATTGGATTTGACCGATTCGTTCAAAAAACACGACATCGATTTGAACCGTTTCGAACCGTCGACAATCGAAGCGGTGAGACAGTTCGGCGGCTTGTACGGCTTACCTATGAACAACGGAGGATTGGTTCTATATTACAATAAGGAGATTTTCGACAAATTCAGTGTCTCCTATCCGAAGGACGGAATGATCTGGGAGGATGCCATAGCGTTAGGGAATAAGCTGACCCGCAAAGAGAATGACGGCCGCCAATATGTCGGACTAGCTACTTCCATCACCCATGCTTTGCGTATGAACTCCTTCTCGCTGCCGTTTACGGACAAAACGACGGAGAAGGCTGCGTTCAATAACGACAAGTACAAGTCGCTCGTGGAAACCGTCGCTATCGCACCCACACAAGAATCCGGCTATAAAGAACAAGTGGCGGCGTTAAAAAGAACATTTAACAACAACGACTTCATCAAAGAAAGAAATATCGCCATGTTTATTATGAACTTTGGTTTACAGGGCGACAAAGAGTTTGAAACGTTCAATTGGGATATGGCAGCTCTGCCCGTGTTTAAAGACAAACCGGGAGTCGGCACCCAGCCTTATCCGGACTTCATGTTCGTCACGAAGACAAGCAACTACAAAGACCAGGCTGTGGAAGTATTAAAATATGTCACTTCGGACGAATTTCAGATGATTACGTCAAAGAAAGGGTTCATACCCGTTCTGAAAAACGAGAGCATCCAAAAAGCTTTCGGCCAGGAATCGAAGTTTAAGGACAAAAATTTGGTGAAAGCGATATATACCAACAAGTTTGCTTCCCCCATCACGCAAAGCAAGTATGACTCTAAAGCGAACGGGCCGCTTGTCACAYATATCACTAATGTGATCCTTGGCAAAGAGGACTTGAATACGGCTCTGAGAAACGCAGAGGAAGAAACGAATAGAGCAATAGAAGCGGAGAAGAAAAAGTAATTTTCCAAACGGCTCGATGCTGGTTTTCCGAATGGAAATAGTTAGGATGGATTCTTCGCGCTGTCGCGCTTATAGCAGAACTTGTCGAACCTGCCCGTTCGTATTATGAGGACACGACAGTCTAACACTTTATTTTCTCAGTCTACAACTTTATGTTCACGGTTTATCAAGAGCTAACTTTAAGAAAGTCAGATAAAATAAAGAGTTCTACATATTGTACATGACTAATATGTGGAACTCTTTATGTTTAACTATCGTTCCCGTTAGTTCAATCCCCAATTAATCGCTTGGAAGTCTCACGGTTCGTGGATCGATCCCGAAGAACTCGCGAGGTTTGAGAAAAGAGCGTACTCGACCTCATTATTTGGCAAATAATCTGTAGAGTCTAGTCGTTTCTTGTTTAGGACCGCATCCATTCAAAGTAAACTCAGTATATTGTTGGCCGTATAATTCTCCATTTGATTTATTAAGTGATGAACAATCCATTTCCCTAATACCATCAGTACCGAATTTATCGCGTGAATAATCA
>NZ_JBFUIX010000451.1:0-1491 GCF_056401635.1 Paenibacillus sp. P4_E11
CCCGAACACTTTCTTGATGTCCTTGCTAATGGTGTGAATGTCCTGGCGCATGTACATTTTCGGGTATCTCAGCTTTTCTAGGTTGATGACGATACCGGGGTTAAAGTTTGTTTCTGGTCCGAGCAACGCCCAATTGTAATACTGACCATATTTGTATAACTCAYCGGCATATAAATCCACATCCATGTGTCCATGCAACACCGCGACTTGTTCCAGCGTAATGTTGTCCAGCATGGGAGCTGCGTCATAATCCCCGCCTTCTACGCCTTGCGCTACGTCATTGCCGCTGACATACGGTCGATCATTCTCTGGGTGCTTGAAGATTGTAATCCATCCGGTATCATCCGGTATAAACGTCAGTTTCTTGTCTTCTCCAACGTATTTCAAATGGCCTCTAGTGCCGATTGGATTCGCTTCTAACTGTCGAATGCGCTGAATGATTAACTCATTGTTAAATACTGGCGTACCCGTTGTAAGGAACGCTTCTTCTGCACAGCAGGGATACTCCTGCTTGAATAGGTTCTCGTCGCCGTTGAGTTTATCCTTGATCGTGTTGCGCCGCCATTGCAACTGATCATTATCAAGCCGATACATTTCCTTGATCTGCAGCTCATATGGCGTTAGTTCAAATCCAGTGTATGGCGACCGATACCGTGGATTCTCGAACCAAGCGACGAACAACGGAACAAAGTTGTTATTGCCTCGTTCTGCGTTATCCCACAACTCCTGGAAGTAGTTCATACCCTTTGCCGTTGATTCCACAATAACAATAGCGCCGAAGTCAGGTACTGACTGCATGATGGAAGTCATCGTTTCTTCTGGCTTATCCCATTTGGCTAGCTCTGATATATGGAGATAGTTGATGGTGTAGGATGATCCGGCGTTGAGGTTCTTTGCTGTCTCAACCAAGAACTTATTTTGCAGCCCTGGATCGTTCGTGTCGCTGATTGGCAACGCAACGTTAAACCTTGGATTCTCGAATAGGATACCCTTACCCCTGCTCGGCCTACGCTTCGGCTTAATCGGCTGCGGCAAGTATTTATAGAATCGGTCTGCCATGTCGTTAATCGTGACCGCTGAATCCTCGTCAAACGATACGATCATAGCGACCTTGTTGAAACTAAAGTTAAGGTCATGAAAAAACACGCCTTCTGTGACTGTTGAGAAGCCAAGTTGACGCGCTTTGAGGATGATAGTATATAATGTCGGTCGTCTCGATTCATCGGGCTCTGAGGCTTTCCAGTCGTCGATGATCTTTAGCAGTCGGTCTTGAGCTTCGTTAGTTTGGAACGGCGTAATCTGTGCATCCTTGTTTCGGATCCTGAGGCACGACTTGAAATACAATTTGTAATCGTGAATCAATTGTTTTAACGCGCTCATTTGATTATGCCCCTAAGTTGGTCCTCAAAGGTTAAACCGATGTCAGCTGTCTTGCCACCTGTCATGAGCGCTTGCTTATCATATAGGGTCCCGACATACGTTGATATGTGG
>NZ_JBFUIX010000452.1:0-1490 GCF_056401635.1 Paenibacillus sp. P4_E11
TTACCAATGCATTGGAGAATAAACCTCTTCCAGTTTACGGAGATGGATTGAATATTAGAGATTGGCTTCACGTGGAGGATCATGCTAGGGCAATCGATTTGGTTCTGCATAAAGGTGAATCAGGAGAGGTTTACAACGTCGGTGGACATAACGAAAGAAAAAATATTGAAATTGTAGAGTGTATTCTCGAGCTGCTGGGGAAGAGTAAAGACCTGATTCAATACGTCAGCGATCGCCTAGGTCATGATAGAAGATATGCTATAGATCCAACCAAGATCCGGTTACAGCTTGGATGGGAGCCACTGTATACGTTTGATACTGGAATACAAGATACTGTTTCTTGGTATATAGAGCATCAACGGTGGTGGACCAATATTATATCGGGACAATATGTAAAGAATAATGAGCAATGGCTGCGGGGATTTGAAAATGTCTAATCATACCGTTCTGGTTACAGGAGCAAATGGACAGCTCGGAACTGAACTAATGCTGAGCTTGAAAAAAAACGGATATCACGCCGTGGGAGCAGGCAGAGAAGAGCTGAACATCACTGATTTTGAAAGAGTCCAACAGCGAGTTTGCGAACTGAAGCCTGGTGTAATTATTCATGCTAGTGCCTACACGAAAGTGGATTTAGCCGAATCGGAACCAGATGAAGCGTATAAGGTTTATGCCGTAGGTACTGCACATGTTGCTATCGCCTCCAAGTTAAATAACGCCAAGCTATTCTATATTAGCACGGATTATGTTTTTGATGGGCTAGGTCAAGAACCTTATCAAGAAAGTTCTATCACAAACCCTTTAAGTGTATATGGTGCTTCCAAATTAGCGGGAGAACAGATCGTAAGGAGCCTGCTTAAAGATTATTTCATAATCAGGACCTCGTGGGTGTATGGGATGGCAGGCCATAATTTTGTCAAAACAATGCTACGACTGGCTTCAGAAAGAGACTTTGTCTCGGTTGTCAATGATCAAATAGGCTCTCCTACATATACATTCGATTTGGCTCAATGTATTCTCAGGCTTATCCCCACGGATTATTACGGAACCTATCATATATCCAACTCGGGATCGTGCACGTGGTATGACTTTGCTGTGGCCATTTACGAGGAAATGGGAATACCAATCCCAGTGTTGCCAATTTCAACGGAGCAATTCCCGCGTCCTGCCAAGCGTCCGGCGTATTCTGTGATGGAGCACAGTGAATGGAGGCAGAAGGGCTTTCATGAAGTAAGAGAGTGGCGGTCAGCATTGAAAGCATTTCTTAGAGAGTGGCAGGAGTCGAATCATAGTCATTCATGATCTGGTGGAGGGAGAAGCACTAATGTTGATGCGTTGGAAGCGTTGGAAGGCTTGGAAGAAGTGGACCCTGAGCTCTTTGGCAGCTATCTTGCTAGTAATCTTGGCTGCAGCGAGCTACATCTATTACCAAATCAATTCCATTAATCTAGCAGATATTGAGAAGCGCATTGAACAACGAGGAACTGGAG
>NZ_JBFUIX010000453.1:0-1489 GCF_056401635.1 Paenibacillus sp. P4_E11
TCAGTGGACGGCTTGTACAACAACGAGACTTAGTGAATGTTACGGAACAGACCAATGACTTTCCCGAGGATGGTAACGTTCTTCAGCCGGATCGGCTCCATCGATTCATTCTCAGGCTGGAGACGAATGTGATCGCGTTCCTTGTAGAAGGTCTTCACGGTCGCTTCATCATCTTCCGTCATCGCGACGACAACATCGCCATTGTTCGCAGATTGCTGCTGCTTCACGATGACAAAATCGTCATTATGAATACCGACCTCGATCATACTCTCTCCAACAATTCTTAGCATGAAGACGTTGTCGTCCTTCACATAATGAGAAGGAAGCGGGAAGTATTCTTCAATATTCTCCGTTGCCGTAATCGGTGTTCCTGCTGTGACTCGACCAACTAATGGAACACGCGCAACACTGAGTGAGAATGGAGAGGAAGACAGGTCGCCATCCAGGATCTCAATAGCTCTCGGCTTCGTTGGATCTCTCCGTATCAAGCCTTTCTTCTCCAGACGATCCAGATGGCCGTGAACGGTGGAGCTAGAAGCCAGCTTGACCGCTTCGCCAATCTCACGAACGGAAGGAGGGTACCCTTTCTCGCGAACTTCACTCTTAATGAAATCTAATATAGCTTGCTGCCGGTTCGAGACTTTGCTCACATCGCTCACTCCAATAGGTTTATCAATTGTGTAAATTATACCATAGAACCCGAGTTCGCACAAACATAAGTTCTCCCTTTCCTTTGCGCTTTTCAATAGAACGGGATTCGTTATATAGTAGGAAGGATTAAGAGAGGAGAATGGGCAATTGTTTACAGGAATTGCGGTTGGCTTGTTTATCGTAACTATGATCGTCGTCATCTGGCAGCCGCGAGGACTGAGAATTGGTTGGCCGGCGGCTGGCGGGGCATTACTGGCGCTAGCATTCGGAATTGTAGGCTGGGCAGATGTCTGGACCGTGGCAGGTATTGTGTGGAACGCCACACTAACGTTCGTGGCGCTCATTGTGATATCCGTCATACTGGATGAGATCGGATTTTTCGAATGGGCTGCGCTCCATATGACCCGGCTTGCCCGCGGCAACGGTAAACGCATGTTCGTCTACATGATCTTGCTTGGTGCCGCAGTATCGGCGCTATTCGCCAACGATGGCGCGGCTCTCATCTTGACCCCGATCGTATTGGCTCAAGTAAGAGCTCTTCGTCTGGAAGACAGGCCAGTCCTCGCCTTCGTCATGGCAGGAGGATTTATTGCAGATACGACTTCACTTCCGCTCATTGTGAGCAACTTGACCAATATTGTGTCCGCCGATTACTTCGGAATCGGCTTCGTGGAATATGCTAGTCGAATGCTGGTCGTTAATGTATTCTCGTTACTCTCGAGCTTATTGATGTTGATCTTGGTTTTCCGCAAGAGCATTCCGCTACATTATGACCTGACTGAACTCCCGTCTCCTGCAAGCGCGATTAAGGATATGCATTTGTTCCGGCTCTCCTGGG
>NZ_JBFUIX010000454.1:0-1480 GCF_056401635.1 Paenibacillus sp. P4_E11
AAGTTGTCATAAATATAAGGGTTTAAATAAAATCTTATTTGTAGCTTGTTATTATCTACTTCTATTATAGGGTCTGGGGAATTAGGCTCAGCTCCCCAAGTCAAATTGAGTCTCTTGAATTTCATTTTAATCCTCTTTCCAATAACTTCGCCTAACGTTGTTGTATTCACGAACCCGAGAGGCTTAAGGCGCGATAGCGCCGGGTGGCTCCGCCACTTAGCCTCACAGGGTTGTCTGCCTGATACTACATCTCGAAATGCCTCGGGCAGACCAAGGTGCGTTAGCCCCGTAGCGTGAATACGGTGTTATGTGATGTTCCCCCTAAGAAGCTGACAACTACGGTGTGTTCCCATTTATTGTTGGCACTTTCCCAAATGACTCAACAATTCTTCTAAGATTATTATAAAAGTCTATTTGATTTTCAGTGATTATATTGTAATACAGATCTAATGACATCATATTCATTGCAAATCCAATTTTCGTTTCTTTTTCCAAACTTGTTATTTGTCCGGCATATAAAAATCCTGTAAATGGTTCAGGCTGTTTAGCTTTTTTATATGTGTATTCATTCATAAAATCCCAAAATTCTTTTATCTTCTCTTTATCAGTAGTTCGATATAGTGCCCCTGTCCCCCCATCTCTAAATTGGACTATTGTTATATCTTTATCAACTAATTTGGTCAAATCTTCAAATGTTATTGTTAGACTATTTTGTTTGCAAGACGTCAATATGCATAAAAGGAACAGTAATATTATTAATGCTTTTGGTCTTCGCATTGTTCTCCTTAAGATAATTGATTTTAATGATCTTGAGGGGGAATGTCATATAACGTTCTTGTATTCACGAACCCAAGAACCTTGAGGCAGCTTGCTGCCGGCCACGACGCGGTTAAGTTCGCAGGGTTGTCCGCCTGCATCTACTCCCTCGAGAATCCATCTGGCGGACCGAGGGCCGAATGGCCCGATGCGTGAATACGGTGTTATGCTTCTTCTCGAGTAACCATTCAGAATTCTTTGTTGTTTTCCAATAATTCAAGTGCTTTTTTGTATTTCTCAAGTCTTTTAAAATCATTCTCTGTTGGTTCTTTGATTCTTCCAAGATTCATATTTTCTTTAATATCAGCTATTTTTACGTTTCTTGAGATTCGATTTCTACGAGTCTTTTCAATAAATTCTTCATAACTATCTTCTTCTGATCTCGTTAATAAACCAATGGCCTCAATTATCTCTTCGGAAAATCCATATCCCCTTAATTGACTAAGTGTAACTTCAGTATCTTCGATTACATCGTGCAATACTGCCACAATCTTCTCTTCAATTGTTTCTACCCTATTCATGACTGCAATCGGATGCAATATGTATGGATTTCCGCCTTTGTCTAGCTGGCCCTTATGAGCAATTAAGGCTATTGAAATTGCAAACTCAATATCCAAGCTGATCATCTCCGCTCTTGGGTTTAATTGCACTCAGGGTATTACGC
>NZ_JBFUIX010000455.1:0-1478 GCF_056401635.1 Paenibacillus sp. P4_E11
TCTTTTAATTTCTCTTCATTTCTATCAATAAGTTCATTGGTTCTACGATTTTCATTGTTAAGCTGAAGCCACAATTGTTTAATCGAACCGTTCAGATAACTTATAATGTTTATTATAATAAAGCAAACTATAAAACTCTGATTAGTAGATATAATTCTAGTTCTTTAAGTGGCGTGTTCATATAAGCTCTTTGAAATACAATAATTTCCATCTTGATCATAATTATTATCCAAGTCCAAGTCTCCCTGAATGGACGATTTGTACGAGATATGAAATAAAAATTTAGTAATGCTCACGGATAGCAATCATAGACTTTCGAATAGAAACATTATTGACACAAATTTCGTTTTCTATACATGTATTCCATCTAGCTCATAATAATTCCTATAAATATCCATATTGATTGAGACATCATTTAATACTAAATGCTAACAATTGAATCAATTGAGAAGTATGGATATCTGGCCAAATTATTAGGCGTTTAAGAACAGACTTTACCCTGACTGTCTTTGACCATCACCGACTCTAAATGATATTGTCAGATATAGCCAGTCAATTTTTAGATTATTTTATTAATGTGGACGCCTACCAAAGACATTTTAGAAATATCTTCTATACAATTCTCTTCGCCTTTCTCCCCGTAATTGGGCGTATATCTGAGTTGTGGATGCTTTCTCGTGACCGAGCATGCCCTGGATAAACTCCAATGGTGCACCATTATCTAATAATAGACAGGCATATGTATGGCGAAAGCGATGAGGGTACACACTAACGGATACTTCACTACGGGCTGCCAATATTTTCAAAGAATACCTTATCGTCGGAATCGCCATACGGCGGATAGGATTAGATTCGGTGACAAACAGCGCTTTGCAGGAATCCTTACGACTATCCAGGTATCTTTTTAACCATACCTTGCATTCGGTCGTAAAGTAGACCTCTCTTTGTTTCGAACCTTTCCCGTTCACAACTGCCGAGTTGTTCTCCCAGTTGATGTCTTCAATATTTAATTTCTGTACTTCGCCAACACGACACCCCGAACAGTACAAAAACTCCAGAATAGCATGCTCTCGGGGGGAATGACAGGTAATTTTAAGATGAATAATATCCTCCTCAATCAGAAATTTCGGAATGCGTTTTTCGGTCTTTGGCTCCCTTAGCTTTAAGGCAGGATTTCGTGACAAATGTCCTTCTTCAAACGCAAACCGGAAGAGGGATCGATAGAAACGGATCCGATGTCCTAAGCTGCTTGGTTTCAGCCGTTCCGACTGCTTGGATAGGTAATCTTTAAGCAAGTTTAATGAAATATCTTCGATTTCGAGATTTCCGATGTCACGGGTTAACATCTTTAACTGAAGAGAGTAAGCTTTCAAGGTGTGCGGACTAAATCCTAAAACGCGCTTATCCATCTCATATAGCTTCCAAAGCTCAGACAGAATCATAATAAAGAACCTCCCAATTTGTTCTAGAGTCTAGTG
>NZ_JBFUIX010000456.1:0-1457 GCF_056401635.1 Paenibacillus sp. P4_E11
TAATAGTGCCTTGCGTTGCATGTTGTGCATGGCAATGGTGATGATCGGGGCACCAACGGCGACTCCTAGCGCATATCCGGTGATGAGCAACCCGGCCGACGGGATGGAGACATGGAGGTTCGAAGCCACTTCTGGTAGCAACCCCATAATGATGAATTCTGTCATCCCAATGGCAAACGCCCCCAGAGTAAGCGCGTATAAAGCGATTGCCGAGCCTTTGCGTGAGGCTGAGGGAGGATGTTGGGGAATGCTATTTGCGTTCAAGCGCGTTCCCTCCTTCAGGGCGAGTAGTCTCTTGTTGCTTTCTTATTCTAGGACTAGAACTAACATAAAACAAATTATGAAATAGTGATGTATCCATAAATATATTTATAATAAGTGAGTAAATAAAAAAGCCAGCCAGAAAATCAGGCTGACCGCTACATATGTTCTTGAATGATCTTCATGATCTCTCTCATGTGAGGGAGGTGTTTATGCTTCAGTTTATAAGCGAAGAACAACTCGTTATTTACTTTTAATGGTTCAAAAATAACTTTTGAGTTGGCTTTATTCGCCGATTTCTCAAAAATGTATGTAGGGATTACGCTTAATCCCGCACCCGTTTCGATCGCTTTTAGAATCATATGTATATTAGGGATTATATGGATAGGACGAATTAGAGGGCGCTTCTTAAAGTGTTCTCTCCATATTCTACGAATAATCGGCAATTCAAGCCCGTAACTAATCCAGTCTTGAGAAGAGAGCCAGCGCTCCTGAAGTTGAAGGTCCTCTGTATCCAGTATTTCATAATGGCTAKGAGCAACTATGACGAATTGTTCATCTATTAGTTTCAAATACTCAATTCCTGGAATTTGAAACTTTTTGGATGTTATGATGAGATCTACTTTATCCTCTTGCAGAAGTTCAAGCAGTTGATCAGCGGTTCCGAAATACGAGATTGTACATGTCTTGTACTGTTGTAGTTCAGGTAGTATGTATTCCCTATAAAATTCTGGAGCGGATCCGATTTTTATTACAGACAGGGTAGGCAAGGAAGCGGATTTCAGACTCATGGTGGTTCCTTCTAATGACTCGATTAGAGGAGCCAACTGTGAATATAATTGCTTACCGCGTTCGGTTGGAACCATTTTTCTTGAAGTTCTGATGAATAAAGCTTCCCCCACCACAGCTTCTAAGGAAGCTAGGTGTTGACTCATGGCCGGTTGTGTCATAATCCGAGTTTTGGCGGCCTCAGATACCGAATTATGCTTGTATATGGCAATGAAACTTCGGTACCATTCAAAATCAACCATCTTACATTGCCCCTTTAATCTTGTGATTATCCCTCATTAGATGATACCATACCCATTGCTATATCTTTAAAAGAGCCACCTTCGCAATATGCAAGGCGGCTTTCGGTTCTCTAAACTTTGTTTAGCAGATATAGCATTCGTAAGCTCCTCAGTGGCCTCATATGG
>NZ_JBFUIX010000457.1:0-1451 GCF_056401635.1 Paenibacillus sp. P4_E11
CCTATACGATATCCAACGAGAATGGGACCGCATCCGTTCTATTCGCCTATCCAGTCATAGTGGAGGGAACCAAGGTGGGGATTATCCGCTTCTCCAAGGATTTCACCTTGCTCTATGAGCAGAGCACTCAGATTCAGCGTACGATCTTCACGATCGCCATGGCGGTATTCGCAGCGGCCTTCCTGTTTACTTATTTGTTATCCCGTCACATCACTGTTCCACTGGTGAAGCTGTCCAAAGCTTCCTCCGAGGTCATGAACGGTAAGCTTGATACCCGCCTCGCCTTGCGGCGAAAGGATGAGATCGGCAAGCTCGCCAACAATCTGAGTCAAATGATGGAACGTATCCGGGATCAAATCGCCAGAATCGAGAAAGATCGGGATCAGTTAGAGGAGTTGAATCAAGTCCGCAAACAGTTCTTCGACAATATGACCCATGAGCTGAAGACTCCGCTCACAACCATTATGGGGTATGCAACCCTCATCCATRAGAACGAGGCCCAAGATCCCGAGCTGTTCCATAAAGGGATGAGCCACATCAAGGAGGAGAGCCGACGATTGCATGATATGGTATTGGAGCTGCTAGCCATGTCGAAGAAGTCCTACGGGACAGATACAAACGCTCTTGTGGATGCGGGTGTTATTCTGCGGGACGTCTGCGAGACGATGACGATTAAAGCCCAGCGGTATAAAAAGACCATACATTGCCAAACAGATGAAGGCCTATTCGTTCATGGACAAGCCGACAAGTTGCGGCAGCTGTTCATTAATCTGCTCGATAACGCCATTAAATACGGGTACGCCCAGACGGATATTGTGGCGAGTGCCCAACTCCACTCCGACCTGATCCGGTTCACGTTCGCCAATCATGGTCCGACGATTAGCCGCGAGCATCTCAGCAAACTCGTCGAACCCTACTATCGGGCGGAACCCCATTCCCACGAAGTGGATAGCGCTGGACTYGGGCTTAGCATCAGCAAGGGTATAATTGAGGAACATCAGGGAAGCATCCACATTACTAGTAAGCTGGAATATACTCAAGTCTTTATCGACATTCCATATGGAAGAACGGGGAGGAGAAGCGAATGAGAGTGCGTTGGACGGGCATGATCGCGACGCTCTTGACCGTTATGATCTTATTAGGTGGTTGCATGCGGGAGACGAATTCAGAGACGATTATTATCCCGGATATCGAGGATGAGTCACTGGCTAGCGGGGGCAATGAACCATTCGACGTCAAGACGATCTACCGCGTGTTGGACCAAAGTCAAGACAACGGCAACGGCATCCCTCTCGGCTGGATAGATAATGGTTCGTTGTTGAGCGTATTCGGAGAGCGATCAAACATGTCAAGGCTGGACCGCGTGGACTATCCGTATGAATCTCATCTCAAATGGCGTGCCGCGGAAGCGAAACCGGAGTTCATGGCCTTGTCCCCGAACGGTCTATCTC
>NZ_JBFUIX010000458.1:0-1445 GCF_056401635.1 Paenibacillus sp. P4_E11
TTTATCATTTGTTTTAACCGATTAAAATTTTTTAAGTACAGCCATAGTTTGTAATAATTTTTATCATAACGATTTATCTGATTTTTTTTGACGCCAAGAGAATAAATTTTTATGCCGCTCAAATGGTATTGTTCTTGATCATAATCCGTTATACCTATTATATTCACATCAAGCCCGCTATCTACTAATGATTTCGCCCACTTTTTTGTATGTGAAGAGCCCGGGTCAGCCAGTAAAAGTATTTTCACTTTTGCACCTCTTATAATTGTTAATAGTAGCAATTGATATGCCAAATAGTATCCACATTGGAAACTCATAAATAACACTACTTGAACTTACCGCTCCAACAACAAACCCTATAAGAGATAAAGAAGTTGCTGCTCCAAAATATTTCAGACTTTGTTCGTATGAATTTAGATAAGTAAGATAGCAATTCCATATTAGTAATCCATACCAACTAAAGAATATCAGTGAAAATAACCAGCCGCTATCAACTAACATCTCAACCCAAAAGTTATGCATACTTATTCGAGTATCCTCTAAATTAGGTTGTATATCTTTGTTTCCCGAATTACCTCCACCAACACCTAGTCCATATGATTCAATGAAAGCTCTGAGACCATTTTCAATATATAATTGCCTGACTCCGATTGAATCCATGCTTTCTTCTTTTTTACTAAAATACTTCTCAAGAGCATCAAATGAATGAGTGATACCTTGAATTTGCTTAATCTGTTTAATATTTGGGGGCATGTTTACAGAAACAACTAACAAAATAGGTATTAGAATAAAGATAATTGAAATCATTCTAATTGATCGTCTTTTACTATAGAAGAAAGAATATATAAAGAACATAAATATAATAGCTAAAATGTTACCCCGAGAATCAGCAGAGATAACCAGTGTTAATACTGCAATTATTCCAAGATACTTGTATTTTTGCTGATTTAAAAATAAAAAAAATGGGAATAGCATTGAAACTACCGTAGCAAAACTATTTGTATTCCATCTAAATCCAGTAGGCAATGTTTTAAAATAAGTGATCAAGTCATTATCATGTAATCCTTCTAATAGAGATGGTCTCCCAAAAAGATGGACAATTGAAGAATATGGAGAAATGGGCAGCCGAAATGGAGTAAACACCTCAAAAAGAGATAAAATCATTTCAATTAGAAATGTTATTCCAATAATTCTTACAATTTTCTGTTGACGTATAAGATCTGAACAATAATATATTATTGTTAAAGAAATGCTTGCGCCACAGAAAATATAGAAAACATATTCTAAAGAATATACTTTGTTTATCGCCCATAAAACTGATATAGTATACCAAAAAAACATGAAGAAAAATAAGTAATGAAATCGGGTGGGTTGCTTTAATCGTATGGGGAGTTTTTTTTCTAAATGCAAATATACTACTGATATAACTAACAATAATAGTGCTA
>NZ_JBFUIX010000459.1:0-1443 GCF_056401635.1 Paenibacillus sp. P4_E11
AAGGACCCCTTTTAGCTCAAACATCTTGTTTGAACCTCCCTGATTGTATAAGGGATTAAGTGGTATGGAGGTTCAAGCCAAAACTCGCCGGGGTCCTCTTTTTCACTTTCCACTCCTCTTGTCCACAGTTAATCGACAGCCTCTTTTTTCGGCTTACAGCCCTGACAGCGGGCGTATCAAAACGCATCGCTTTGCTCTTGCCCTTTACTACTTCCCCTCCACGCGAAGCGAAAGGGGAAAGTGAACGAGGGAAACCAAGTTCGAACCTTGAGCGAAGGAAGAAGAGTAATCGAAGGCGACCTTTGGCTTTTTGTTGCCTGCTTCGTAGCATTTCCTACATCGGGCAACAAAAAACAAGACGAGCCGAAGATGCTCTTATTCCGCAGCTCAAACCGAGAACTTGCCGCACTTGCACTTATTGCCTTGAGATTCTTACTCTCCCCCTCAATCGAAGGCGACCTTTGGCTTTTTGTTGCCTGCTTCGTAGCATTCCCTACATCGGGCAACAAAAAACAAGACGAGCCGAAGATGTTCTTATTCCGCAGCTCAAACCGAGCACTTGCCGCACTTGCACTTTATGCCTTGAGCTATTTTATCACGCCCACCCCCTCATTTTCCAGTTCAAGCCTGAATGACGTCCTAAGCCTAAGGAGATAGTAACAACAAAGTACTGGCCTGGAGGAATATGCAATGGCGACGAACACCAAAACAAGAAAGCTTCGCATCGTATTCGAAAGTGAAATCGACGAGGACGAAAACGAACAGCAAGAGAAGCCCGGGAAGCAGCAAGGCGGTAAAGGGCAGAAGTGGGAATTTATGGCCATCGCAACAATTCCCCTTGTATTAGTGTTGGGGAACTCCATGTTGGTTCCGATCTTGCCCGATATGCAGAACGAACTGAACATTTCCCGATTTCAGAGCAGTCTCATCATTACGATATTTTCGTTTGCAGCTGGAATATTCATCCCTGTCATCGGCTACTTGTCCGATCGTTTCACACGTAAGGCAATCATTATTCCTTCACTCGTTATATATGGTGCTGCAGGGGTTTTGGCCGGAATGGGTGCAGTGTGGAAATCGTACACGATCATCATTATTGCCCGGGCAATTCAAGGGATGGCCGCAGCAGGGACAGCTCCAGTAGCGATGGCATTGGTCGGGGACTTATACAAAGGAGCCACAGAAAGCAAGGCGCTAGGCTTAACTGAAGCTTCCAACGGAACAGGTAAAGTGCTAAGTCCGATTATCGGCTCATTGCTCGCCTTAATTGTATGGTACGCTTCTTTTTTTGCCTTCCCATTATTTTGCGCCATCTCGCTCGTTGCCGTCATTTGGTTGATTAAGGAGCCTAAGAAAGAGAAGGAAGCACCAAAGCTGAAACCCTACATCAAGTCGATTTTGGATATTTTGAAGAAAAAAGGAAAATGGCTTATTACCTCTTTC
>NZ_JBFUIX010000460.1:0-1441 GCF_056401635.1 Paenibacillus sp. P4_E11
CGGAAGCGCCCATTGGCTTCCGGTGTGAGGGTACTTAAGCCAATTCTAGATGGATACCGGGAGGAATGCCTTTATGACAATCTCATCCAGAATGCGCGCCCTTTTGCAAATGGAAGGGCATGAATTCATAACGGCTCTATATAGAGAACTGCTCAACCGGGAGCCAGATCCCGAAGGCTTGGCCGTGCATATGGCCCTGCTTCAAGCGGATGTGTCCAAGATGAGTATTATGTTTCGTATCTTAATGAGTGCGGAAGCTGACGGTAAGTACAACCGTGATTACTAATCATTCTGTTAGGGGGGGAGGGGAAAAAAGTGACCATTGCATACGAGTTACAGAAGCTGTTTCGTCTCGATGGTTATGCGTTTGCCGCGACCCTGTATACCGAACTTCTCGAGCGGCAACCCGACCAGATGGAAATTGATTATTGTACGAACAAGCTGGCTGCGGGGACGCGCAAGCACGAGTTGTTTGCGGAACTACTGCAAGGAAGCGAGTCTATGATCCATTATGGGGAGACAAGAGGTCCAGTAGGGGCGTATCCAACCGCACAGGAATGGTTCAGTATGTATAACGCAGATCATTATTATCCCGACGTGGCGGCGCAATACATCCCTTTCCCTTCCGATGATGCCCCGCTGTCGTTTCCGCAGCACGAGGTCCGTTACTTATTTCATCCTGGTACGCCCCCACGGCAATCCGTGGCTGTCATTCCTTGGGGAAGAGTGGCTGGGAGAAGCGGTGGTATCATCACTCCTGACAACAAGCTGTTGTGGGAAGTCAGCATCGAGTTCAATAAGCCACATGATCCGATGTATCATTCGTTAAGCACGTCATGGAACYTTCCTCCAGCGGCATTTTTGGACGAGACAGTCGGGGTGCTTACTTCGCCGGGGAGCTATAATTACTATCATTGGATGTTTGACGTCTTGCCGCGAATCGAGCTGCTGCGGCAGTCAGGAATCCGTATCGACCGGTACCTGATTAACCGGCTAGGAGGACATGATTTCCAGCGCGAATCACTCGCTATGTTCGGAATACCCGAATCGCAGTTGCTGGAAGTGGGCGAGCATTCGCATTTCAGGGCCAGACGTCTCGTCGTGCCCTCTATGGCTGGTTTCTCCGGTAATGTTCCAAGGTTAGCTTGCGAACTGCTTCGGGCGAGGCTGCTGCCGGACCGCAGGCCGATGAAGGCGTGCAGACGACTCTTTGTCAGCCGCTCGCTTGCGGAATACCGGAGAATAATGAACGAATCCGAAGTAATGGAAGTTCTGCATAGGTTTGGTTTTCAATCCGTGTGGCTGGAAACGATGTCGTTCGGGGAACAACTCCGATTGTTCCAGGAGGCCGAAGCCGTAGTATCGCCCCATGGCGCGGGTCTTGCGAACTTGGTATTCTGCCACCCTGGCACCCGCGTAGTGGAATTGTTCCACCCGGAGG
>NZ_JBFUIX010000461.1:0-1440 GCF_056401635.1 Paenibacillus sp. P4_E11
ACATCCGACAGCCTCAAGCGTCCAAACATTTGAAAGTACTGAATGACGCGGAGATCGTAGAAATGCGTCCCGATGCCAACCGCCGAATTTATAAGCTGCGTCCCGAGCCTCTTCAGGAAATGGATACTTGGCTGCAATCGTTTCGCAGAATGTGGGAAGATAGATTCGATCGTCTGGATGATTATTTAAATGAAATCCAAAAAGACGGAAAACAATAGGAGGATATCATGTCTGAAAACCATGTAACCAGCAATGAATTGGTGCTCACCCGCGTCTTCAATGCTCCCCGTGAACTCGTATTCAAGGTTTGGACGGAGCAGGAGCATTTCCAACAATGGTGGGGACCGAAAGGGTTCTCCTTGCAGATCGTCAAGATGGATGTCCGCCCAGGCGGCATGTTCCTTGGTAGTCAACGATCCCCTGAAGGACATGTGATGTGGGGGAAGTTTGTGTACCAGGAAGTGTCGGCACCTGAGAAACTTGTGTTCATCCAATCGTTTTCAGATGAGGAGGGCAATACAGTACGGGCGCCGTTTAGCTCTACCTGGCCTTTGGAAATCAATAACGTTCTGACCTTAGAAGAACATGATGGGCAAACGACACTAACGTTACAAGGCGGTCCGATCGATGCAACAGAAGAGGAACGCGCAGCATTCGAGGGCATGCGGCCTATGATGCAGCAAGGTTTCGGCGGAACGTTCGATCAACTTGCCGATTACCTGAAGAAGAGCCAAGAATAACATCATCCAGCAGTAGAAACATCCGAAGAAGTGGGCATAGCCCACTCCTTCGGGTGTTTTTCTTGTTTCACAACGGCAGGTCACGTTTCCGAAACAGCAAGATGCCCAGTCCGAAGGCAACCAAGCCGATGCATGATAATAGAATAAACGTCGGGACGAGTTGTACATTTCCTTTTACAATCTCGCCAGGCTTATATAGAGAGAAGAGCGAGATGGCACCCAACCATTCTATCTTTTCGCTGAATTTACTTAACAAATCCAATGTGAAAAATCCGAACGTAATCGTGCCCGAGATACTCATGGCCTTCTTCTCGTCATTGGAGAGGGCCGAGACGAGGAATGAGATACCCCCAACGGCGAAGAACAACAAGAAGGCAGCAACATTCATCTGGATGAACGTGGTGGGTTCAAAGTCGTAGTCACCTAGGAACCAGGCATTACCGGCGAATCCGGCGATCGTCGTGACGGCCACGATCAGCAACAATCCAGTCGTCAGAACACTGGCTTGTGTGAAAGCAACCTTACCTCTCGTCGTCGAGGAGGACAGCAAATACGCCATGGAACCTTGGTCTACCAATTTGGCCATGAGCTGGGTTGACACCTGTACACAAACTATTGCGAGAATGAGGACCAGGATCAATCCGTAATATTCCCCTGATATGAAAGCCTCTGCACTGGCAAAGCCGCTGCTCAGCCCGAA
>NZ_JBFUIX010000462.1:0-1437 GCF_056401635.1 Paenibacillus sp. P4_E11
GGTCAGGTCTGCGCAAGCGGAGTTCATGTGAGATGGTGTCCCGCATCAAATCGTGTAAAATCCAGCCCCGATCCACCCTTCGGATAAAAGAGAGMGCTATYAAYCGAAGAAATTGCTCCGTCGGAACYTGTCGRTCGAGTACATGYGAYASAAGCTCTTGGTTAAAATGCCTCAGCACCGCGACCGTCTCWACCAGATCACGCAGGTTWTCATCCGGCACCTCTTTCARCCAAGYTCGAACYACATGCTCAAAMATGTTGTCATTGTCCACAATAGCGAAGCTTTGTCCAATCTGTGCGGCCGAAGTTGAAACAAGCAGAGATARKGTAAGCGGATGTCCCTTGGTCTTCATCCAAATCWGRTGRATCAGATGCTCCTCGGTAATATCGGAYCGTTCCAAGTAYWKCTTCACTGCRAARTARTCAAGWTCKGCAATCGGCAAGCGGGTAATCCATTTRCGCCACGCAGGTGAGCTGAGCCATAAGCCTTGCAATGGAAACCGGCCAACRATCAGGACCAAGACATYGGCRTGCAGCCTGGGAAGGAACACGGATTGGAACCATWGYTCCATATCCACCAGTTCTTCGAACGTATCGATGGCGAGAACCAACTTACGCTGCTCCGACAGTTGCTGCAAGGTCTCGAGACATAACTCTACCAACGCTTGCTGATCAAGGGCTTGCTGCAGCTTTTGCACAGGACAGTGCAGCATWYGCAGCACCTGCTTGCAGAAATCYTCGGGTGTATGGGAAAAGCCGCGGCTGTCCAGAAGCAAGAAGGTTGCMTYGGMGTAAAYCRCYAACCTRCGATATTCATCGAGCAAGTAGCTCTTTCCKACACCGCCTGTACCATAAAGGTTYAGGATTCGTAAAGTGTTGCTRTCGGTAGAGAGCTGCTCCAAGAAAAACTCCAGCTCCTTCTCCCGACCAACCAAGTAATGACGCTCCATTTTGTCGATCTCCGTTGAATAGATCTCGTCCGGCATAGGTTGCCTATGACCTCCTTGGGTTGTAATTACGTTCATCTAAACCACGATTCTTCTTCACCGCTCTGTGAATGCTTCCTAAGAGAATCATAGCCGTAAATCATGCGAGAGTCACCAAAATATTTCCAATCCATTGATTTAGTTCCAGAACGCCGAAAAAAGCCAACAATGAAGCGTCTTAACGCTCCAGTTGTTGGCTTTAAATTTATTGCTATCCTTACACCAGATGACATACAACGGCATTACCGTCCTCTGCAACCACAAGCTCCGGCATCTCGTTCTTGCACCGTTCCACCGCATATGGGCACCGTTTATGAAACCGGCAGCCGGAAGGCGGATTGATCGGGCTTGGAAGCTCACCCGTCAGTTTGATCGGAGTGATCTCATGCTCCGGATTAATTTCCTGTATATGTCGGACCGCATCGAGACCATGCGCGATAAACAAGTAGGAC
>NZ_JBFUIX010000463.1:0-1436 GCF_056401635.1 Paenibacillus sp. P4_E11
GTCTACTGTGTAGACATTTTCTTCAACCAATCCGAAGAATACCGCCTCGTCTCTATCAAATTGCGAGCCACGTTCATTCAAAAACACTACCTTGTCACCTTTTTTCATGCTCTTCATCCTTTCTCCGGATCGACCGAATTACCCAATGAAATGGAGGCCGTATAAGTTGACCAATAGTCATATTTAGGTAATCGTGGTATTATTAGCGTTGTTATGCACCTTGCTTCTGAACCTTTGTCGATTCCTGCTCAAGCTGTGTGAGGAACAAATCCCGGTGCAAACGAACCGTCTTTCCGTGCTTCCATACTGGACGATGTGGTTGTTTCATGATCTCGTAGGCTGTCGGACGACTGCAGGACAGGATATTCATGATGTGCTTAGCGCTGAGTAGTGGTGGGTATTCGATAGGTTTGATCATGAGGCTTCGCTCCTTCTCTGCATGATGCGTGCGATGTAATCAAATCCTTTCGCTGTAACCCGTGTGGCAGGATCGTTTATGATCGTGTCACCACTTGCTCTAGGTCGCTCAGTGACCTTGAAGTATCCAGCATCTACAAACCGTTGGTATGGAAGAGTCGAGCCTTTCATGATGATGGATTCTTCTCGCAGAATTTCGAAAAGTCGCGTTCGTCCGGTACCTAAAGCTTTAGAAGTCTCTAGCATGGACATTGTGTTATTTGCAGCAATGGCGAGGTTATAGATTGCAACCGGAGTCTCTTGTTCCTTGAGCTTTTGCTTTTGTTCTGCTGATTCAAGAGCTAGTTGTTCTTTCTCTGCGGCAAGGATTGCTTTGGATTCCATTTCAGCAGCAAGCAAGCGAAGTGCCTCAGGCATGGATTGGGGCAATGCGAACAAAGGTTTGTTAAGCTCTTCCCTCATTCGGTTAAATTCGCCGATGTACGTTTCTTTGAAGCGAGCTGCTTCTTTTCCGGTGTAGCCCATCACAAGGAATGAAAATCCGTCTTGGGTGATGAGGTATTTGTGGTACTCTTGCCCGTTTTGTTCATGTACATAGGGGGTATGCGCAAAATTGCGCTGACCGAATTCTTCGCTGCAGTCAAGGTTTCGAATGTCACGAAGAACCTCTTTGTGATTTTTCCCGAATGTTTCAGCTATCGATAAACTGTCTGTTACTAGCCGGTTGTTTTCGATGAACACAAGTTTCATACAATCATCACTCCGTTCTGATAACGTGAGTAATCTTCTGGATTAAGTCCTTGACGCTTGATGTAGTTAGCAACATTTTTGATGCGGCGACCGTTCACTTTCAGGATGAAAGTCCATTCTTCGATGACAAGGCCCTGCAGCACTTCACGGAGAGTGTTTCCTCCGAAACACATTACAGGCGCTTCATCTAAACCGACAGCTTGATATTCGCTATATGCGCCTTTTACGATTCCTTTGAATACGATGGACGGTTTCATTCGATCATCTCC
>NZ_JBFUIX010000464.1:0-1428 GCF_056401635.1 Paenibacillus sp. P4_E11
GTAGATGGAGTCCAATGTATTGAAGAGAAAGTGCGGGTTGATCTGAGACTGGAGAAACTTCAATTCCGTATCAGTCAAGCGAAGCCGCTGTTCATAGAAATTCTCGATCAAATACTTCTGGTCCTTCACCATCTGGTTGAACGCCTTCGTCAAATAACCGAATTCGTCCTTCCGCTTGTTCTCCAACTGGATATTGAACTTGCCACTACCGACTCCTCGCATACCGTGGTACAGCTTCTGTACTGGAGAAGCAATTCCGCTATAGACGGCCCAAGATATCCAGAACGCTAGTAGAACGCTAATTCCAATAATCAAGTACGTATACAGCCGAATAGGATTGGTACCTGCATATAGTTCCTTCATCGGTTGGAGCATGATGAGCGACCATTTGTAGTAGCGGGAATCGCTCTTAACCGAGAATATATCTGGATCGGAAGCATGTACAGTTAACGGATTCGGACTAGCCTTCCCCGTTCCAGTGACGAGCTCTTCCTTGTTCGTGTACAAGTAGATTTGCGCTTGTTCCGAGGGCAAAAGCGAACGGATCAAGTTCAACAGTTTGTTCTTATCAATCGTGACGATGAGCAAGTCGGGTTGCCGATCCAGGTTGGACAACCCTGTTGCGCGAACGAGGGAGATGCTGTCCGTCCCGAGAATGCTTCCCGCTGTTTGCTTCTCAATCCCAGTAGCTTGTTCAGGAAGCGTGAACATAATGCCGGTGCCATTCTCTATCGCAATATGGCGCAACCACTGCTGTTGCTGAGGATCTGTAATATGTTTAACGCCATTAACTGATGAGACGATCGTCTGAGAACGTGAATGATAGATCGACATCTGCGATACCATATGATTGATCGAGGTAACGTTCGAGAATTGCTTCAGGATATCGATGAAATTCATCACAGCCTGTGGATTTAATAGGTTGCCTATCTGTTCCGAGAGCTTCAGAATGTTCGGATCTGTAGCCACAAGCGTGGAGATCTCCACGACATTCTGCAATGTAAGATCGATATAGTCCATGGAGGAGTTGAGTCCGGCCTTCGTCCTCTCGGCAGTTTGTTCAAGCAATACGTCTCGGGAACGCACATTCGAGAACAGACTGATAGCTACGAGCGGCAGCAGGATGAACAGGAAATAGAGGGTCAGCCTCAGCTGTATTTTTTGCGTATATTGTCGGTACATCCAACTGAATAGCTTCATTCTGGCTCCTCCCCAAACTTTCCGAAGGAAAGTTACTTCGAAAGCATATACCTACTTTCCAAAGGAAAGTTACTTCGAAAGCATAAACTAAACTTTCCGAAGGAAAGTTACTTCTTCAAAGATTGATACCAGGCGTTGACCTCTTTGGTCATCTCTTCGCCGCCTTCTTGCTTCCACTTCTCCACATAACGATCGAATTCATCAAGCGGCGCGACACCTACTATGATC
>NZ_JBFUIX010000465.1:0-1427 GCF_056401635.1 Paenibacillus sp. P4_E11
CCCATTGGGCTATTCCTTCTATCTATAAGGTGCTAAAGCTGCCTCTATACGCTTCTTTATCTCAGATATTGGTGTATTTGTTCCTAGATGGTGATGTACGTCTTTTAACGCCTCAACGAGTGATTGTATTTCTTCTTGTAGTTCTTCTTTAGACATAGTTACCTCCTAATCTGGTCCTTCCGCAAATCAAACTCCTAATCAAACAAAAAAGTACATAACCTAATTATACCAATTAATCAGAGTTCAGAAAATAAGTAAATAATGTTCAAAGGTATACTTTGCGTTATGATGGGATAGAATTTCATCGTTCACRCATTTGACCACAAACCATAAATCCATTATGATGCATAAAGAACGGAATAAGCTTATATTAAGGAAGAAACACATCAGGCGAACATAAAAATCTATACTTCATGTTAACAATGAAAAAACAGATTCAGCAACTACCCGGTTCAACTTTCGTTCGATTGTAGGAAAGGCTGCCTTTCCTGCTGGAGGTTATGGACTAAGAGGGGGAAGGACGAACCTATGGCAGATTCGTTAGTCATTGTGGAATCACCCGCGAAAGCGAAGACGATCGGCAAATATTTAGGAAGCAAATACATTGTGAAGGCATCTATGGGTCATATCCGAGACCTTCCTAAAAGTCAGATCGGCGTGGAAGTCGACAATAAATTCGAACCCAAGTATATTACAATTCGGGGCAAAGGCTCCATCTTGAAAGAATTGAAGGACGCCAGCAAGAAAGTCAAAAGAATTTATCTGGCGGCTGACCCGGATCGTGAGGGGGAAGCTATTGCTTGGCATCTGGCTCATTATCTCGAGCTGGAGGGAAGCGAKCCTTGCCGTGTCGTATTCAATGAGATTACGAAGCAGGCTGTGAAGGATGCGTTCAAGACACCACGGCCGATCGATATGGATCTAGTCAACGCTCAGCAAGCCCGGCGTATTCTGGATCGGTTGGTTGGTTATAAGATCAGCCCGCTGCTGTGGAAGAAAGTGAAGAAAGGGTTGTCTGCCGGACGTGTACAATCGGTTGCCGTTAAGCTGATTATCGACCGGGAGAACGAGATCGAGGAATTCGTACCGGAAGAATACTGGTCGATCACGGCGAAGCTGGGCATTAACAACTCCGAATTCGACGCTAAGTTCTATGGCATTCATGGTGAGAAAAAAGAACTTACACGAGAGTCGGACGTCCAGGAGATATTGCAGGCGATTGGCAAGAAGGCCTTCACGGTCACTGAAGTGAAGGAGAAGGAGCGGCTGCGCAATCCGTCGCCTCCGTTTATTACGAGCTCGATGCAGCAAGAAGCAGCCCGCAAGCTGAACTTCCGTGCAGCCAAGACGATGCAAGTCGCTCAGCAGTTGTATGAAGGGGTTGAACTAGGCAAGGAAGGTACGGTCGGTCTTATTACATATATGCG
>NZ_JBFUIX010000466.1:0-1407 GCF_056401635.1 Paenibacillus sp. P4_E11
GTATTGAATACAGCGGACCTGTATTTGTCTACATGCTGCTTGGACAACGGGCGGTTATAATAACCAGGCACATATTTTTGGAGCATTTCCTGCAACATGTATGTAGCTTCGTCCAGATCAACGATGAGCTCGGCCTTGCCGAAAATCATAACACTCATATATGCAGTGTCCGTCTTAGCTGGTACTGGATCGGTAATGGTTCCATATTCTTCACAAACCGTAAAACAGACCTCTGGATTCGCACTCATGACCTGATTACGTCTCCCGCCTGTGGCTCCATGAAAATAAAGCTTCTCATTTACCCAGACAAAATTGAGCGGAACAACATATGGCAACTGACCATCAACCATACCGAGATGGCCAATTCGCGCTTTACTCAGGAAGGCTTCAATTTTGTCACGATCCAATACTTCTCTTATCTTGTAACGAACCATATCCATTCTCAACCACTCCTACAATACTGAATTATTTTCGTTAGTATAGCAGTCATTGGAGTGAATTAGTACATCCATAAATACACTAATCAAGCAGTCCATATTTTTTGATTTGAGTGCGCGATATACTATCCAAACTCTTATTAATATCAGTGAATTTCTGAATATCCTTCTAAGATTTCTTCTAACATTGGTACGATTGTTATTCCTCGAACACATAATAAAAAATTAGCCGATCACCGCGTCGCATTCGAACGTAGAAATATTAAACACAAAAAAGCCTTGCTCTGCAAAGCTTTCATCCGCTATTTCCCTAACGTACAAAACCCTCTCGCTCCACTGGCAGCGTGGCGGTCATCCTTTCGATCCCCCTAGGCTCTATAAAGAAAAATGCCTTTTGAACACAAGGATTTCCGAGTGTTTAAAGGCTTTTTTGCATGTTGGAATAATGCTCCTAACTGTTCGTGGTCACACGTTTGGTCACACTGAGCTTATTTTTATGGGAATTTGACTAAACTGCAAGCCTCTTAATTTGTATGCGCTTGCCATCTTCATCTTATCCGGCGCTTACGACAAACCAGTAACCGTACACGATTTGACCGTGTACGGCACTTGCATGATTAGTCTCTCGCAAGGACTACCTACCATACCTAGGTATCAGGGATATAATATAGAAATCAATATGAATAGTGTGCGATGGTTGGAAGGATGAAGTTAAGGCTTTAAAGTGAATAGAACACGCGTTTGGAAGGTATTGGATATTATGGTGGCGAAATATGTAGAATGGTGTATTTCTAAAGTCATTAGCTTTATGTAGCTTAATTAATATATGCACCATTATTCGACAGTAATTACAACTATTAAATTTGATCTGCAATTACTTAAGTAGGTTTGAGAAATAAAAATTTGAATTTACCGAATCTTTACTTACGGTAAAATTCTGCATTTAAATTATGACTAATTCAAATGAAGG
>NZ_JBFUIX010000467.1:0-1398 GCF_056401635.1 Paenibacillus sp. P4_E11
TCCATCGGTTGCCCGAGACCATCTAGCACTTTACCAAGAAGTTCATGACCTACAGATACAGTTAATGGCTTGCCTGTTGCGACCACATCACAACCAGGGCCGATCGATTGCAATTCGCCCAGAGGCATTAAGATGACCTTATTGTTGCGGAATCCGACAACTTCTGCTTTCAATGGCTGCGAAGAWTTGAACGGGTAAATGTGGCATACGTCGCCAACACTTGCATCCGGTCCTTCAGATTCCACAGTTAATCCGATCACTTGCGTAACTTTCCCATTGACCCGGATCGGATCCAGATGCTTCAACTGTTCGATATACTTATGCGATTGCAAGTTGCTACTCATCCTGAGGAGTCCCCTCACTTCTGCGGAATAACTGCAACAGTGCATCCTTGATTTCCTCAAGTTGTGTATCAATGCGGGCATCGATGCTTCCGAATGAGGAACGGACGACACAACCATAATCATTCACGCTCGGATCTGGCAATACTTGCAGCTCCGCCTGAGAATCGATGGCCAACAACAACTCTTCTCGGGAATCCTGGATGAACKCGAACTGGCTGGGTGAGACGCACAACGAAATCACGCCTTGTTCACGCTTCCGCTGCAGCACCTTACGAATCGAATCCACGATCCATTCCGGTTCGATCGTCAACTGACGGCCGATGACTTTCTCCGCAATCGCACAGCTTAATTCAATCAGAAACGGCTCGGCTTCGAGAATCATCTGCTGCTTGATCGCCCCTGCTTGTTCGATGATGGACTTGGCGTTCTGTATCAAACTTTCATATTGATTACGCACCTGCTCTTCAGCTTGGGAGAACCCTTCTTGGTGTCCGGTCTGATAGCCTTCCTGTTGTGCACGCTCTGCTTGTTCCAAATCTGCCTGACGTCTATCTTCCCACCACGCATCGATTTCAGACTGTGCKTCAAGCTTGAGCTGTTCAGCCGATGATGTAGCTTGAGCCAATATAATTTCTGCGGAAGATTCCGCATCTGAGACGATCCGATCTTTGATAGATTGAGCTTCGGTAACTTGGGCATCCTGTTCTAGGCCATCTTCTGCCGAATGATATGTGGGTTCGCTCTCTTCCGATACAACGCCTAGCTTCATGGGCTGAATGACAACGGTATCGTCCAGACTGATGATTCGGGAAGCCTTGATGACCTTAGACAACGATATCATCTCCTCCGCCGCGGGCGATGATCACCTCGCCAGCTTCTTCCAATCGACGAATCGTGGCGACGATACGAGTCTGTGCTTCTTCCACATCACGTAACCGTACAGGTCCCATGTATTCCATTTCTTCGCGGAATGTCTCCGCCATTCGTCTCGACATGTTGCGGAAGATCATCTCACGAACCTCTTCACTAGCCACCTTGAGTGCAAGCTGAAGAT
>NZ_JBFUIX010000468.1:0-1398 GCF_056401635.1 Paenibacillus sp. P4_E11
GTCACTACCTCCTTCCTTACTTCATCTTTATTGCTGTGTAGGCTTGAGATTCAAGCCCACAGATCCAGGTGGTTCGCGAATGGGCAAACGAAATGTCTTTGCCACGGGTCCACCCGAAATAATCCGAATCGACCCGCAACAAAAACAGTTGCACTCACTCGTTCACAGCTGCAGCCACAGCAGCTCCGACTTTAATGCCGCATGCTTTTCCAAGCAACTTCATTGAATCGACGTATGTTACTGTGACGCCCATCTTTTTACAAAGATTTACGATTTTCATCGTTATTCTGGGATCTGCATCATTGGCCACAAACACTTCGTTGGCAAGTCCTAGCTCTACCATCTTCGTAGTTTGCTTCGTACCTATCGATATTTTCTCAGCCTGTTTCACTTTTTCATAAGACATCGAGCTCATCCTCCAAAGCGCAGGAGTGAAAACTAGGTTTTGGCACACTTTGATATATTAGCACTTCGAAAAATCGGTGTCAAGGCAGATGTGCTAGGCAGATTTTGTTTTTTTTGTAAAAAAACGAAATCAAGACTCAACTGTAACGGTTTCTTTGACTTCTGCTTCATCTGCAGCAGTCTCTTCAAGCGGATCGACTAAGCGAATGTTGCGATAACGCGGCATTCCAGTTCCCGCAGGAATCAACTTCCCGATGATGACGTTCTCCTTCAAACCTAACAACTGGTCAACCTTGCCCTTAATCGCAGCATCCGTCAATACACGTGTTGTTTCTTGGAAAGAGGCAGCAGACAAGAAGGAGTCGGTCTCCAGTGATGCCTTCGTAATCCCTAACAGCACAGGCTTAGCAACAGCAGGCTCTTTGCCCGAGAACAGCGCAGTCTTGTTCGCTTCCTCGTATTCAAAGATATCTACGAACGCGCCTGGAAGCAACGTCGTATTCCCACTGTCCACGATCCGGATCTTACGAAGCATCTGCCGAATCATGACCTCTACGTGCTTGTCATTGATTTCCACGCCTTGGTTCCGATAAACGCGCTGAACCTCTTGAAGAATATAGTTCTGCACGCCGCGGATACCTTTGATACGCAGCATTTCCTTCGGATCGATCGAACCATCGGTCAATTCGTCGCCAGCTTCCACTGTATGCCCGACCGTAACACGAATCCGGGATCCGTATGGTACAGCATACACTTTGGTCTCAGCTTCACCTGTAACTTCAATCTCACGACGATCCTTGGTTTCGCGAATTTCCTTCACTTTACCATCAAGCTCCGAGATAATCGCTTGCCCTTTCGGATTCCGCGCCTCGAACAGCTCTTGAATCCGCGGCAAACCTTGGGTAATATCATCACCCGCAACGCCCCCGGTGTGGAACGTACGCATGGTCAACTGTGTTCCTGGTTCCCCGATCGATTGGGCTGCGATAATAC
>NZ_JBFUIX010000469.1:0-1398 GCF_056401635.1 Paenibacillus sp. P4_E11
CATGACTCTGGATAAAGTCGCTGAGTACGCGGATTGTTCTAAGGGAGTTGTAACTTATTACTTTAAGAACAAGGATAACTTGATTATTGAGGCGTTCAAGGCGTTCTTAGCCTATTATGGGTTGAAGATCAATTCTGAAATTCAGGATACAATGACTGCTGGAGAAATGATCGAGGTCACGCTGAAGCATATCCTCCCACCTGATAGCGATATCCAAGGGTCAATCAATGTGTCGGATCTTGAGGGTATTGAGAAGATGTTCATCCCCCATGAAGATCAAGCCAAACTTTTTCTTCATTTCTTTTCTAGAGCCGTATTGGATCGCAAATTACAAGAAGTAGTTTCAACCGGGTACAAGGAAGATATACAAGGCATAATCAAGATATTTGACTATGGAAACATGTTAGGGCATATGAAGGTGGAGGATTCGGGTAGCGCTGCTTATGGCCTGTTGGCGATGGTGATCGGACTAAGCTTTTTTAGAGTAGCGAATATCCAGCCGTTGAACAGCGAAGATAACCGATATATCTGTGAAGATTATGTCCAAAGATTAATCAAAGGATGAGGGCGATTATGAAAATAACTACAAAAAAACAGAATGATGTAGAAATTGCCATCGTGAGCAGCAATGAGTTGCTCATAACTGATGTTCAGTCGGCATTGGATTTAATAGCAACCGTAAATTATGAAGCACGTTGTGATCGTATCATTTTGAGTAAATCAGTAATATGTGAGGACTTTTTCAACTTAAGTACACGACTTGCAGGAGAAATCTTACAAAAGTTTATTAATTATCATGTGAAAATCGCAATAGTTGGTGATTTTTCTGTGTATGCAAGTAAAAGTTTGCAAGATTTCATCTATGAGAGTAACAAAGGGAAAGATATATTTTTCTTGTCAAATGAACAACAAGCTGTTGATAAATTGAGCATGGGTTAACTCAGAAGTGCGATTCGGAGGAAGGTAGATGTCAGATGCATTAAAGAGCCATGTTGATTATCCAATGGTAAAAATTCCAGGTGGAGAAATTGAATTAAGGGACGATCGAACAAAAAGTAAATGGAAGGCCGTAGTAAGACCGTTCCTCCTTGGCCAGTATCCTGTAACTACGGAATTGTATCTGGCTATTACCGAGAAATCACCTATTTCTGTTGAAGGCGATCAAAAGCCGGTTGTGAATATTTCTTGGAATGATGCAGTTACTTTTTGTAATCTACTTTCTCAGAAAGCTGGATTAAAAGAGTGTTATTCGATAAGTAACGATAGTGAGAATATTACCTGTAATTGGGAATCAGACGGCTATCGCCTACCTTCAGAAGCAGAGTGGCAGTATGCATGTAAAGCAGGAACTACAGGATATAGATACGGAGAGCTTGATAAGATTGCATGGTATAATGA
>NZ_JBFUIX010000470.1:0-1387 GCF_056401635.1 Paenibacillus sp. P4_E11
CTATGCTTGGCGCTATTGCTAATCACCCGGCTATTCTTAATATGGTGGAACGCATTCTGGGGGATAAAGCAGTACTTGTTGGAGAACAAGGTTTACTTAAACCGCCTCATGGCGGAGGTGAAAAGCCATGGCATCAGGATATGGCTTATGGCGGATTATTTTTCAAAAAGCAGATCGTGACTGTGTGGATTGCTCTTGATCAAGCAAATGTGGAAAACGGTTGTATGCATGTCATTCCCCGCTCACATCTTGCGGGTGGGGTTCCACACTTCATGATTCGGGACTGGCAAATGTGCGATTCACATGTCCATGTCGAGAAAGATGTGGCCATATGTTTAGAGCCAGGCGGTGCGCTGTTCTTTTCCGGGTTGCTTCAGCATGGGACACCAGCCAACTTCTCTTCCCTGAAAAGAAGAGCATTGCAATTTCGCTATGCGCCCGCATCCTCCGAATTAATGTCGAAGGAGCAATTCAAACTGATGTTTACAGGAGAAATGATGGATGCAGAGTGTTAAGGATCGGATGTTAATAAATATAGAGACATATTAGCTTTCGATTATCAGCACTCCCTATCGTGTATTACACTGGAATGAAATCAAGGATGATAAGGAGCACTGTTGTCATGATCCATTCCTTATATAAAAGTTACTTTATTAGCAGCCAGCGAAGCAATAAAGTGAGATGTGTGCCGGGTTGGATGTGGAAGCCATCCACACCATTATTCGATTATGATTTATGGTACGTTTCTGAAGGCTTCGGACAAATCGTGCTTTCAGAAACAACCTATGCATTGAAGCCGGGAACCTGCATGCTTGTCCGACCAGGGACTCTACCTGTGGCAACTCAAGATCTGGATCATTGCTTAATGGTTATTTATGTTCATTTCTCAATTAGCACTGCATCTGTGGATCCCGTTGTAATACCGTCTGAGTGCTCATATATTAACGATATTTTCACGTTCGAAGGCATGTTGCATCACCTGATTGAAGTAGATGGAGGAAACAGGCAGTGGAGGGCAGAAGAATTTGATTATCTCATGAAGCTGATATTTCTTTACCTTTATAACCTTGAAGACGAACGGCAAAATAAACATCAGACTCTAACGGCCAAACAAACCAGAAAGATACGTGATATTATCGATTTTATTCAGGGTGAGAGTCCTACCATCGATTACGATGATATTTACCGTTATGCCGGATTATCACCGCGTTATTTGAACTCTTTGTTTAAACAATTTACAGGCTCATCCCTAAAGGGGTATTTGATCCGTTCCAAGCTTCGCAAAGCGCAGCATCTTCTAACAGAGTCATCGCTTAGTATCACCGAAATATCTGAGTTTTTGGGATATTCGGATATTTATTCCTTCAGTAAACTATTTAAACAGTAT
>NZ_JBFUIX010000471.1:0-1386 GCF_056401635.1 Paenibacillus sp. P4_E11
GGATGCGTTTTAATGTGCTAAAATCATATTTTTGTATTTCAAATACACTATTAGTATAATGAATTCACCGTTGTTAGCAGCATCCCTAAGCAGGAAAGTTGAAATGGTAATGGGCTATGAGCAGGGATTGCGCGCAGGAAAGGATGAGAAGTAATGAAAGAAGGCTGGGAACGAGCGGAATTGATCACTCCACTTGACACTAGGCAAATAAACGAAATAATCAAACCGGCGTTTCCAGGTAAACGTGTTATGGACTCAGAACGAATCGGAACCGGATTCAGTAACGCCAACTATAAAATCTATTTGGAGGGAAGCGACCAACCCTTCGTTGTTCGTTTATACCGTAATAAGGGGAACGTGATTGACAAAGAATTGGCCATTGCTCAACTCGTAAGTCAAACCGTGCCTGTCGCCGATTTCATATATGCCGATGCGAGTTGCAGCGCATTCGATAAACCTTGGGCTGTGTTGGAGTGGAAGGAAGGATTCCTTTTGCGCGATGTATTTAGAACCGGAACCTTCCAGGATATCGCTTCAGCTGCAGCATCAACAGGCACAATCCTTGCCAATATTCACGCTTATACGTTTTCAGAATCGGGTTTTTTCAACAAGGATTTGAAGATCACCCAACCTTACAGCATGGGCGGTGAGCATTTTCTCTCATTTATTGAAGAAAGTCTCTTCCGGAATCAATGTGGCAAATGGCTAAGTGAGGAGCTTACACAAGCGCTATGGGTTTTCTGCCAAACCTATAGTTCGTTGTTGTCGGAAAGTAGAGAAACGCCTGTCCTCGTTCATTCGGATTTCAACGGATTAAATATACTGATGCAGCAAAGTTCTACAGGATGTACGGTATCGGCTGTTCTTGATTGGGAGTTCGCATTTTCCTGGAGCCGGCACGCCGATATCGCCAACATGTTGCGGTATGAAGAAGATGGGTCGACATATGAAAAACACTTCATTCAAGCTTATCAGCAGCATGGAGTGGTTCTAGAGGATAACTGGAAACTCCTATCCAAGCTCGAAGATCTCGTTGCCCTGTGTGATATGCTGAATCATTGTACCGTGGAGACCCCCAACCGGATTCGTGATCTTCGGCGTTTAATCGCTAGAACAGTCCGCTTTGGACATGAATAACCCTTTCCTTTGCCATACCAAAAACCCTTTATCGACTAAGCGTGATCGCTTGGTTCATAAAGGGGTTCTTTATTGTCACTTGATTTACCGTTGTTCTCCCAAGATTGTGTATAGAAAGCATCTGACGAAATAGGGGGAACGGTGAACGAACGGTAACGATGGCGCTTAACAAGATGGAACGATAGGTTACATAACATGAGTTATGTAACCTCATTTGAAAACGACCATATATAATACATTGCATGTGGT
>NZ_JBFUIX010000472.1:0-1383 GCF_056401635.1 Paenibacillus sp. P4_E11
AACAAGCGGTGGACTGAAACACCGCTAACGGCAAAAGGCAGAACCTCAGCTTTCTCGTGAGATTGTGACTCCTTTTTTTGCCCTTACACGCGGGACCTCATAGGTCGAGTCTTTACAATATGGAGGCGTGGGTGTGGCAAATCCCAATCCTTAATACTGCATGCGTTGCAGAATGTAAATATAACTGTAATCCCACACTGCAGAGTCATACTTTTTAGCGATGCTCTCCAGCTTCTTGCGATGACTGACTAGTTTGCTTGTAATTTTCATATTTTCTATTTTGTCGCTGTTTCTCTTAGCTTTACTGCGGTCGTCTATCAATTGATATCCTTCTTCAACTAATGCGCTTATGTCGGACTTAAATCCCGCCGAGAAAGCGGAATCATCGACTTGCATGATGCCTTTTATGTAATTTTGATAAACTTGCAGCGAGATCTTATCGAGCCTGCGATATTCTTCATAGTTAATTTGATAAGTTGAGAATTGCATGTGGGCTAGATTCGACTGCTCAAAATATTCATCATACAAATAAATGGCGCTATCTATGTCTTCCGGAATCCTTTCTGCGCTCTTCCGGATATTGATGATCCCTCCAGCCACCGGGTCCATTTGCCCTTTTTCGTAAGCGCTAATCGTTACGCCTCTCACTTCAGGATCATCAAGTGTAAAGCGAAATTGGATCTTATAGAGGTTTGACTTATAAATTTCATCTGCCAACTTTTCCGAGTTCGGGATCAGTTCCATTGCCGAACCTTCTTTTCGCAGCACGTAAAAATAATCGCCTTTCACTTTAAAAGTATAAGCCCCATAGAGGTCCAGTACCTTTTGTCGAGAATCGCCTATTTGAATACCGCGAAACGTGGAAAACTGGTCTCCATCTTTTTCAATGCTGATTGCTTCCAGCGCGTTCTTGTCTGTATTGTAACTCAGTTGCAACTGATCTATCTGTTGCCCAAGATCAAGATAATTGCTTTTAAGATCCAGGTTCATCCCAAGAAACAATCTTTGATTGGATCTGTCATCTTGGATGGACATATCATCCACTTTAAATCGTTGAGAATGGCGAGACTCAAGTTCCTTCCAAATATTTGTAAAGTCAGTATTAATCAACGTTGCAATTACGGCTAGATCTTCTTCTCTCCATTGAATAGTGCCTTTTAGAAGTTCACAGAACGACCTTAAAGGGATGTAAACTTCATCGTCTACCAGAATTGGAGCATCATTTAACATGACCATAAACGTATGCGGATCGGCATCTTTCTGCGGGACATACTCAGCTTGAATCCGATTAGTATTGGCCCAAACAGATAGGCTAAATGTTCTAGTATTTCGATCAACCACTCTCGCTGTCTGATCTTTAGGATTCCAATCAACCTCAAAGCC
>NZ_JBFUIX010000473.1:0-1375 GCF_056401635.1 Paenibacillus sp. P4_E11
GCGAACAATGGGTGCATCTCCCAGTCAAACGAATAGGCTATATCAAACCGGTGGATTACTATGTCTACTATTTGAATCAAATGCTATTGGACGATCCGAATTACGAAGGGCCCTATGGCTCCATGGCAGGTCCTAAATTTGCTTCTGTATACAACCAGACCGTCCATGTGACTGGCGAATTTGTGACTGTGTACAATACGAGCTACCAGGTGGAGACAGAACGAGGATTGAAGTACGTGCTGGAGAAAGGGAGAACTGTCGTTCGAACCAAGGAGAAGGTTACCCTGAAGTCCGATACCCCCTTATATACGGTTCCAGGCCAACAAGTTGCTTGGATGACTGTACTGCAGCCGCAAACCTTAGAGGCTTTTGAGAAGTTTGAGAATTCTGCAACGTATCACGTACACACTGAATTATGGGACGGCTGGATCAACACAGATGAGTCAGAGCCTACGGATCTAATTAAGCCAGACTTTACTATTGAATTGAATGGCCCACATGAGATGTTCCGCTTCCCGAATCGTTCGTTCCAGATTTATGGTGCTTCAATCGATCATCGTACGGTGCAACCAACCGGTTATTGGAAGGATTCGGAAGGTGCGGAATGGTACTTGCTTGAGACGAAGATAGGTAAAGCTTGGTTCCAAATGAATTACGCAAAAGATCGTATCCACCCCCATGACGGGACTCCTACTTCGTATATTACCCATCAGAATACTATTCTGGATACCGTGTATGTCAAAGGGAACGAACTGTCAGTCAGCGGGTCCACCATCGGATATATGAAGGAAGGAACCCCGTATTTATCCCTCGATTACTTGACTAAGCGATTCGGATACGACCAAGAGGCGGGTGGACAATCAGGAATAATACGGTCGAACCATACAGCATCCGGGTATTCGTTCCAATTGAACCCTCTGAATGGGGAAGTTAAGACATCCTGGAACAATCAGGAGGTGGAACGATTCGCTTTGCAGGAAGCACCTGTTAACCAGGAAGGTAACCTCTGGTTGAGAGGGGAAGACGCCCAGCATCTTTTCGGGATTTCTATCGATTGGTGGTCTAACGGACGTCAGAATTTCTATTTGTTCAGTGATGAGTATACGGTAGAGTTACCGTCTTTGCCTGCTGCTATGACGACCCAATCTTTAGGTTTCTCCGTCAATCGGTACGAACGGCCAGTTGGCCCGAATGACGCCAAACCGCAAGAACTGCTCCATTTCCAGGTGAGCAATCGTACGGGTTCTCAAGTAATTAGTTGGACCTCCAAGGAGACCGATCACGGCAAACTGAACTATCAGTTCAAATATGTTCATCAATCTGGAACGATCCCCGTAGCCCAAGGAACGAATAATATAACGATGGAAGTTAAAGT
>NZ_JBFUIX010000474.1:0-1375 GCF_056401635.1 Paenibacillus sp. P4_E11
CTTCGGAATCATTCGTATATATAAGGAATATCCACTCCGGGAATATAATGAACCCTATCCCAACTATTGCAGACAGCAACATAGCAATGTTGTTCGTCTGCCAACCAAATCGCTCAGCCAGTGCCGGATTACTTGCTCCAAGGCTTTGCCCGACCAATGTGGCAGCCGCCGTAGCAAAAGCGATAGCGGGCAGCCAAGTAAGGCCCAATATGTTAAATGCGATCTGATTGGCCGCCAGAACTTCCGTTCCCAAGTATGCAAGCAGAACGTTTAAGAAAATCATGCTTAACCTGATGATTAACGTTTCCCCTGCTGCTGGCAGCCCAATCTTGACGATTCGCCGGAGCAGACTTGAGTCATATTRCCAAATTTTTGACCAACTGAGTATAATCATTTTCCGGCCAGAGAAAGCTCCACGCAGTAGCCAGATCGCTGCAATGAATCGTGCCACCAGAGTCGAGACTCCTGCACCTGTCACTCCAAGCTCCGGTAATCCAAACCAGCCATATATGAGTGGTACGCCCAAGGCCACCGTGACAATATCTGCACTCACGTTGACCTTTGCCGACGTTTTGGTATCACCAGCCCCCCTGAGCACTGCGGAAACTCCAGAACTCATAATCATGAATCCGAGTGAGATGAACATGAGCCGTGTATAATCGATCCCTTCCTGGATCACCTCTGGAGAAGCCCCCATCCACCGGAGCACTGTCCCTGAGAATACAGTGAAGAGAATGGTCAGTGGGAACATAATTAACAAATTYACGTTGAAGGCAACTTGCGCTGCCCGATTCGCTTCCTCTGCGTTTCCTCCTCCAATAGCACGAGATACGATAACCGTTGCACCGACGTTCAATGTCACAAAGAGGGCAAGCGCGAACGCTACGGGCTGATTGGTTAGCGCCACCGCCGCGACTGCATTCGGGCCTACGCGACTTACCATGATCATATTCAGCATGCCAATAAGATTTAGCAACACCATCTCTGTAAAAGCGGGCCAAGCTAGATCTACGATTCGACGTCTAGTTTCTTTACGATCTGAGGCCGACAAATCCGCTAATGGGACCGAAGTCTGCGAATGTTGCAGGTTGGACAAGTAAGTAGCCCCCTATTGATGTATTTATTCATGTCTAACATTTGTATAAAAATATCTTGAGCAAATACAAATAGTTACAATAACATCATGAATTGTACATCGTTATTGATTATTTGTAAACAAATACCAACTTATTACCCTTGTGTCTAGGAATGACTAAGGGCTTAATGACTTCATGTTTCCATGAATATCATTAAGCCCTTATCCTAGTTGTTTATCTTCATGTCTTGTCGCGCTAATATTCGAGCCCCGACTTTAACTTCCATCGTTATATTATTC
>NZ_JBFUIX010000475.1:0-1373 GCF_056401635.1 Paenibacillus sp. P4_E11
GCTCTTATTTGCCTTCTCAGCCATTCTTCCGAGCTTTCTCGTATTTTCACCCTCTACTAGCTTGAAAAAGTCGGACGGCTTGATTTTCAGCCTTTTGCAGAGGTCAAATATTTTCGTGACGGAAGGCTCATTCCTGCCAACCTCGATCATTGAAATATAGGATCGATCGGATATACTCTAAGAGGGGTACCCTCCCCCCCTTTAATTTTTTATGTGCACACAAGGTGAAGCTCCTCTTTCTTTTTCTTTCCGCAGGCCATCTCAGTAAGAACCTGGGAGTTTTCCTCCTTAATGAGAAAAGACATTTTTAGGGGCCATCTTATTGTGTAATCGTCAATGCTATCACTATCGTTTCAACTTTTCTTGAAATTCATCCTTGTTAATAAACAATGAACCCTTGTCATCTATATCAATTTGGTTAACAATTTTGAAATATTCTTTGTTTTGAGGCGAATCTATAATAAACTGTATAACAACAAAGTTTTTACCTTGAATTAAATAGTCACGGGAATTGATTTCGTAGTTATAATCATAATGACTTTTGCCAGATACATAAGCTTTTGAACCCTTTTTCATTTCGTTATTCAGAATTGTCGTAAATGACATTTTTCCAGCAGTTTCAGGTTGTTCGGTTACTTCTATAAACGAACGTCTAAATTGGGCTTTTTGTATTTCTAGTTCTTTATATAAATGGTCATTACCTCCTTCATCTACTGAGAAGAACTTTAATGTCACTTTTTCAGGAATAGAGTTTTCAAAATGAAGCTTAATAGGTACCGTAGATTCGTTTGTAAATTCCGCTGTGAACATAGTTTTTTGAGTGGAGCTCATAGCAGTTAATAGAAGTAGGAGAAAAATAAAAGTTGTCATAACCCAAACTAAAAACCTCCCCCATTTACTAACAAAAAAAACTTTTAATAATTTAAGGCCTTTCTGTACCTCTTGTCTAAATTTCTTAAATACTAAAGCAACTAAAAATATGCATACTGGAATTAGTGTTATGCTTATGACTAAATAATTGAGAACAAGAAACTCAAAAAGCGCAGAGAATAGTATCACCATCAGCAAAGAGAGAGTAAAAAATAAAGAGGATAGTTTAAATAAAGCGCCATATGCAAAGTCTGCTCTATATATTATTCGTAAAGCTTCATGGTCGCTGCTTTCGTCTCTATTTGTGTAATTAAGAGCAAATAATTCGCAGTAGCAGTACCAAACCGCATTAATTAGAATTAAAAATCCAGTTGAGAGCATACAAGCACTAATAATATGTTCGTAACTAATATAAAAGGGTAAATATATTTTGTCCGTAAGATTCTTCAAAGTAAATATTAATACTTTAAAATAGCCTATCCCTAAAATGCCCAGTATGGTAG
>NZ_JBFUIX010000476.1:0-1368 GCF_056401635.1 Paenibacillus sp. P4_E11
GGTCAAATTGCTATCCAAGCAATTGCCGAAGAGTTAAAGTGCCTCTTTTATCACCTTTTTGTAATAATAAACCGATAGTATTCCGAAAATCGAGTACAATGCGGTATATAGGAGCATAACCATAATCATTGGTGTCCACAGCTCTGTGCCAAATAAAAACCATCCCGATTGGACTGCAAAATAGCTATGGAGTAGCCCAACGACTAATGGTATTCCGAAATTAAAGACTTGTTTTGCTTGAATGCCTTTTAACAAATCTCCCTGCGTGAAACCAAGTTTTCTTAGAATGGTATAATTGGACTTCTCATCTTCACTTTCATCCATTTGTTTAAAGTAAAGAATACATCCGGATGTAATCAGGAAAGTTAATCCCAGGAAACCAACGATAAACATGATGAGTCCCATATTTTGTTTTTGATTGTTGCTCATTTCAAGCTGAGAGTCATATGCTCGATTACTACTAAAACCCATTTCATTAAAAAGTGTATTTGCTTCTTTAACATTAGCGTTATCTTTGATGTCAATTCCGATATAAACAGATGCATCTTTCTGAATGGCCGGATTGAGATCTTTTTTCAGTCGCTCGAATATGGTTTCGTCTACAATGGCAACGGGCAAGCCACCGCTCGTGAAATACCCTGAAACGGGGGCTTCTATATTTAATCCCTTATATTGTTGCGGAATGACTTCATGCTGACCCTTCAATTCAATAGATCCAGCGTCTTTCATAGACATGAATTTCTGCAGGATCCCACTAGTACCCGTAAAACGGGTCTCATCTGCTGACAGATGGATATTATCGACGGCTTGTTCACTAATCACAGGCATGGTCATGCTACTCGGATCAAAGCTAGAATTCAATCCTTCCAGATTGGCATCCATAATATTTTTTACATTGACGGCTAGCTGAATGACATCAATGATTTTATCGGTATATAAGATGTTATTCTCGGTTAATGCTTTTTTAAATTGCTCTGCATCCTGAATATTGGTAATGGAAAAGTCTGCTGGGACATACCTTTCGGCTGACTTTTCGGCGGAATAGTATGAGATATAGCTTAAGGATAATAATCCAATTGCAAGTCCGGATACGGTCGTAATGATGGTTAATAATACGGCATTCGATTTCATTCTGAACATTATAGATGAAAGTGACAATACTTCATTAATGTTCAAGTAACCTTGCTTCTTATTCCGAATGATATTAAATATAAAACGGACGGACCCTTTATAAAAAAGATAAGTCCCAATGATGACGGACCCTAGAATAATGATCATCGCAGAGAATAGTTCATTCATCGTTGTGAAGTCTCCACTAAATAATTTCGATGAAATATAATAGCCCAGAATGATCAATGTCATTCCTGC
>NZ_JBFUIX010000477.1:0-1367 GCF_056401635.1 Paenibacillus sp. P4_E11
GGTCTGGATAGCCGAATTGCTGCTGAATGCATTGGCAATTGCATTTAAGAATGGAAATAAACAGAGAAATGTAAAAAATGTGATCAATGAATAGTTGACGATATGAAAGCTAATGTCCCAGCCAGAATCTGTGCCCATTAGCCGCCTTCTTTTTCTTGGCGTGCTTGTATTCTGCATCTTGTTTCCTCCCTGAATAATATGAAAGCGTCTTGTCTACCACAATCCTTCATGACCGAGCTTTCTTGCCGTATAGTTGGCAATCAGGATAAGTATTAGACTAATAACGGATTGAACCATGCCGACCGCCGTTGTAAGCGAGAATGAACCTTGTCGAATACCCAATTCATACATACCGATACTGATAACAGTAGACACATCGCTGACAATTGGATTCGCTAGAGCATAAGGGTGTTCAAATCCGATCGATACCATGCCCCCAATATTAAAAATAAGTAATATGGCAACGGTTGGCATAATACCAGGTATTGTAATATGCTTAATGCGCTTCCACCTTCCCGCTCCGTCCATGATTGCAGCCTCATAGAGAGAAGGATCGATTGTTGTCATTGCAGCGAGGTACAGAATCGTTCCCCACCCTGCCCCTTGCCATATGGACGACATGGTGTAGATGGCAATCCACCATGGTTGGCTTGACATAAAATAAACTTCAGGCAAACCAACCCATCGCATAATTTCATTTACGATACCATGCTTGGGTGACAATATCTGATAAATCATCCCTCCAAGAATGATCCAGGACAAGAAATGCGGTAAATACAAGAGAGATTGACTGATACGCTTGAAATATTTGGCACGGATCTCATTCAACATAATCGCTAGAATAATCGGTGCTGGAAACCCAAAGATCAATCCAACAATATTCAGCGTGAGCGTATTTCTCACCCATTTTGTAAAATCAGGCAGTTGGACCATGTCTTTAAAATTTTGCAATCCCACCCAATCACTCTCTATGATACCTTTAAAAATGTTATAATCCTTAAAGGCGATGACTAGACCTAGCATGGGTATATAACTAAAGACGATAAAGAAAACAAATGCAGGTATTAAGTATAAATACAAGTCATAGTTTTTCTTTAACTCTTTCTTTATGTTGACTTTATCCGTCTTATAAATTGGGGCGCTTATTTCTTTCGTTGGTAATTCCACTGAACCACTACCTCCCTAGCTTGAATTATTGTCTTAATACGTGGTTCCTTGTTATTATCATCAATAAGAATTATTGTAATAAGGATGCACTATTGATGTTAGTCGGCGCCCTTGCTTTTTGAGTTGTAAAAAAGTTTAGCCGAGGAGCTGGTGACGTGGCTTTCATCTCTTCTCTCCCTCATCCCTATAAGTTCAGAGGC
>NZ_JBFUIX010000478.1:0-1361 GCF_056401635.1 Paenibacillus sp. P4_E11
GACTCATACCGTGTGGGCAATTCTTGACTCATACCGTGTGGGCAATTCTTGGGTGGGGCGGTATTGGGTGGGGGTTGGAACAGCAGCTTCAAGTCCAAGGAATTATGATCGTCTCTATGATCAGTTACCTCTCCCATTTGCTCGCTGACACTTTGACACCCAGCGGCGTGAAATGGTTTTATCCCCTTTATAAAAAATCAATCAAGCTGCACTTCTGAAATGAATAAACCGGCTGTCTTAGACAGCCGGTTTATTCATTTGGAGCAGAACAGATTATAGGAAGCAGCAAGCTGCTGGCTTATCTGAACGAATCGTTCGAATCTATACGGGCGTATACAATTTCCTCAGCCCCGGTTTCGCGTATGTTCGCGAAGGTTCGAACCCCAGCGTTGGCCACTTCTATGTCTTGTGAGCTCGTCCCCAACCCTCACGCTGATGCCGCCGACTATATTGCCCTCTATGACGAAAGGGATGCTTCCGCCAAAGATGGTAATCTTCACTTGATTGGTGGTGTTGATCCCATACGCATCTCCTCCGGGAAGCGCAATTCGTGCAAGCATCAACACATGCAATAATAAGCATTCTTATGATTTTAAATGTTCTATTGATGCAATGACATCTATTTTGTAATTTCCGCTTTCATAAATTAGCTTTGTAATCGAGCACTCAGGAATCAGGTTACTTTGTACTGCCACAAAGTTAGGGTGCCATATATTTAGTAGGTTCTCGGTAAATGTATTGACTAGAAAATCTGTAATTAATCCCCCATGAGTAACCATTACAATGTTACTTTCAGTCGGATTTTTCATTGCCAATTCTAATAAAAACGAGGATAAGCGTTCACCTGCCTGTTTCGCAGAATCACCTATGGGTGGTATATAGTCAGCATTAACTGTACATCGCTCCCACATCGCAACAAATTCATCGAATGTTTGCCCAGGTAAATCCCCCCAGTTAGCACGTTCCCGTAATCGGTTATCCTCTGAAATAATTAATTCAGCTTCTAATGCAATATATGAGGCGGTTTCTTTCGCCCTTCTAAGTGGACTCGAAAATATGGCTATTATCGGTAGGTTACGAAAATATTGAGCCGTCGCTTGTGCTTGCAATATACCTTCAGGGGATATTGGGACATCTCCAATCCTCTTTTCTTTGATGGCATGCCTAACGAGATAGAAATTTGTACTCATTTAACGAACTCCTTTAACGAGGGTTTTAAACTAAATCAAGATTTGATATGCATCTATTTAGATAACAATCTAATGTAATTATATTACTCTAAATAAAGCTTAGTCTAGTGTGTTTAGAGAATTTTCGTTTGGTTTCGTTATTAAGGATTACTGCCCTTAACGCAATGAAGC
>NZ_JBFUIX010000479.1:0-1357 GCF_056401635.1 Paenibacillus sp. P4_E11
AATTAAAAAATAGCATGAGTAGTAATTATAATGATCTATCGCTTAACGGTACTGTATTTAATGGATTTAAATTCCATGAATATATTGTGCAGGATAGTGTGTTTTTTTCTTGTGTATTTTCTAATATGAGTTTTCAAAAGTCAGTATTTTCAAGAACATCATTTATTGATTGTAAATTTTATAATTGCGTTTTTGTTAAGGATACAGATGATAATCATGAGATTCATTTTATTAATTGTAGCAGTGAAGATAATAATAGTGAATTCCTATCTGATAAAGATGATCACGAATTATTAAATGTGGAAGAATCCTTTTTTGAAAAGTACGAGAAACTTGTAATTGAACAATTTTGGCCGTCTGGAAGAAAAGCTGCACAAGCCAAGCGAGCCTATAGAACATTGTTTTATGGTATAGATCACAGTGATCACATTTACATCGAGAAGGCAATCCAAGAATTGAAAAAAAGAGGCATATTGAGAGTATATTCAGACATCTATATATTAGATTTCAGTAAAATGAACGAGATACAAAAAATAAAAAATGTAAATCGGGAAGATGGAGTGAGGATACTATAATATGAACATCATTACAAAGGTCCAACTACCAGAGGCACTTATAAAATCACTTGAGAAAAGAATAGTGAATGAACTAGATAAGTTGGGACTATTTTATAGGATTTTCTCTCGAATTAAATCGGAAAATTCAATCGATAGAAAACTTATTGAAAAAGGTTATAGCTCTGAAAAACAGATGCAGGATCTTTTTGGGCTAAGAGTTGTACTTTACTTTAATGACGATATTGAGATATGTGAAAAAGTATTATCAAAAATATTTGTAAAAGTTGATGAATCTATTGATAGGCCAGATTCATCAACTTTTAAGCCGACTAGGACAAATATTATATATAAGTTAGATGAATATACATCAGCTAATATTGAGCGTGCTATTTATGATAAGTTTATTGATAATACTTTTGAACTGCAGTTAAGGACAGTCTTTTCTGAGGGATGGCATGAAGTCGAACATGATCTTAGATATAAATGTAAAGAGGAATGGGATTCGTATGATGAGCAATCAAGAACTTTAAATGGTTTAGTAGCTACATTAGAAACTTGTGATTGGTCAATACTGCGTTTGTTCTCAGATTTAGCATATCGTAATTATAAAGATTCCAACTTAATCCCCATGATTCGTAACAAGTTTAGGTTAAGGTTTATTAATGAACCTCTAGATCCAATGATAAATACGATATTAGTGAGGGAAAAAAAGGTTACGAAGAGTTTATTCCGTATAGAAAGAGAATTGTTACTAGAAAAATTAGCAAATATTAAAATCTCTATTCCACTAACATTTACTA
>NZ_JBFUIX010000480.1:0-1354 GCF_056401635.1 Paenibacillus sp. P4_E11
ACCAAGTTGTGCGGATACATCCTTATGACTTACTGACGATGAGCAGCAACTTGAACCCGTTTCTGCAGGAGCGCAGCTGCTTGAACCAGCATCCACAGTCTGCAAGGCAACTTCCTTATACCGATTACGAACATTTTGACGAATTTCATCGTTGCTCACTTGATTCATGAGAAATCACTCCTTAATGATTTTATGTTAAACGCATTATATATTGGAGCATTTTTTTTACTACATAGTTCGCATCGGCACCAACTCCTCTCAATGTGGCTGATGCAATACCCAGAGGCTAGACCAGCCTGCCCTCCTCCGATTACGATGGAATCTCTAACGTGTTCCATTCAAACGCCTCCAATATTATTTGTAATTTGCAAGTATTATCGAAAAAAAATTACCCGATTGGGGTCGTACAGCATTGGCTGGATTTGGCCATGGCTGCATTCAAAAGCTTGATGGAGCGTATAACAGTCTCTTTCTCAAATTCATTCATGTGAGAAAAAACTTCGTTTAAATAACTATTCATTTGCTGGTCGATCGTCGTGGCTACATATTTTCCCTCTGTCGTCAAAGAGAGGATGAACACTCTCCGGTCATCCGGATCAGGCGTTTTTTTCAATAAATTCATCTTGATTAAGGATTGGACTTGTCGGCTAAAGGTCGTAATATCGGTCCCCAATGCTTCGGCTATTTGCTGAATTGAAGGCTTGTGTTGATGGTCAAMCTCATAGAGAATATGGCTTTGGATCAAGGAAATGTTACAGCCACCAGCAGTACAACAGTTTTTATTAAGAAAGCCAAAACGGCGAGTCATGATCTGAAATAGTTCGCGAGTGTTCTCCATGTCGATTCCCCCTAAGTTAGTTATACATGATTTATTTGCATTATGCAAGTATATAATCAAAAAAGAAAACCACTCGGATAAGTGGTTTCCTGCATGTTTATTGATCAGGATACAAGTTGAGCAGCGATTCCTTCTGTGTAGGCTTAATATCGATTACATGCCGAATTTGTTTGACTTTCAATTCTGCCTCATCGACAGTGTGACATAAACCCAGTTCAAGTAATACCCCTGCTGCTACAGTACCCGTCCTCCCTTTTCCACCACCGCAATGAAAAGCAACCAACTTGTTTTGGCGATAAGCCACTATTACAGCTTGAATGGCTATTTGAAAAGCTTCTTCTTGCGTTTGGGCAGAATTGTCAGATAACGGTATTTGAATCCATTCCACATTTGCCCCTGGATAGGCACATTCAATAGCTTCCCCTCGAAGATCCACAACTACTTCAATTCCTTCATTCTTAACCATGGATTCAACGTCTGCCGCCGCGCCCATGAAAACTTGATCCTGAATTAATG
>NZ_JBFUIX010000481.1:0-1354 GCF_056401635.1 Paenibacillus sp. P4_E11
CATTTAGATGGTACGCGGGGTGCTTTGGAAACTGGCACGCTCCGTGTGGAGCAGGGGAAAAGCTGGAGATCGCATCAAATGCTTACCTATTGCTACTTTAGTGTTGAGGTAAATATTTACAAGCGAACAAACGATCGGTATAATAAGCCCGAGATAAACAATGAATAAGGAGGGTTTAAGATGATTAACACCGAAGAGACAAAGTCACTCGTTTATGCAGTAGTTCAGGTAAGATTACCGGTCAGGGATATTGACGAGTCCGTAGCGTGGTATGAGAAATATTTCGGGTTTACACACTGCTGGAAAACTAAAGAAGAATCTGATTTAAAGCTTGAACCAGGGCCATTCTTGTTTTTAAAGCGAGTAGAGCAACCACTACCGATTCAAATTGTATCAGAAGGGAAACCATATGCCGTTCTTTGTATAAAAACATCTAATGTTTTTGAGTGTTACCGAAGATTCGTCGAGGCTAATGAAATCGTAACCGAAATAACGCACACCTGGAATATTGATCGCTTTCCTGAATTCAATGTTACAGATCCTTCGGGGAATGTTATTAATGTAGCGAACTACCCAGATTTACATATTGAGGGTTTTTGAGCTATCGGGCACAATAGCTCAATTAAACATGACGGCAGCCGGCACTCGATCGGTTGCCGTTGTTCATTTAACTAAAGGGCAGCGTGACAAACGTTGCATTACTGGCAGGATTGTTGAATAAATTGTGGAATATTTCATGATATGCAAGGAGGGATTTTATGAGCAAAGTTAGAGATGTTCTGGATTTATTAAAGCATTGTTTAGATAATGCAAAAGGTAGTAGATTCGATGCAGTTGTTCAACTGCCTTTGGAGGATGTCCTTAGAATAAAGTCATTAATTCAGACGCAGCATAGTGCTTTAAAGTCGGCTGATGTGTTGGTCGAAGGATTAAAAAATAACTATGATAAAGTTAATTCTTTAGTTCAAATAGAAGAAGACACAATTAAAATCAATGAAGTTATTATTAAGTCTGCGCTTCGGTAGTAATCTCAGTTATCATTCGGTTTAACCTAACGGGAAACGAGAGTAAAGAAGTTCTATCCACCATAGTGTAACAGCTGATGAGCCAATGAGAGGTTAGGTAATGTTATGATTCAGGGTGGGATTATTATTTTAATTTTCGGAGTCTGGAGCACTTTTTTTCCTACGTATACAAGAGGTCAATTTAATCAAAAACTAGAATTTTCGAAAGCTGGAATTCTCTTTAGCAGAATTATTGGTGTACTTAGTTTATTTTGGGGCTCGTTGTGGATTTTGTTTGGAATTTTTCCGGAGTGGGGAAGGTAGATTAAGCTAACGGCGAACGATAGTTG
>NZ_JBFUIX010000482.1:0-1353 GCF_056401635.1 Paenibacillus sp. P4_E11
CGACAATACTTTCTAAATTGAGTCCAGAAGGTCAATTGCTGAATTTGGTTCGTACCGCGGAGAAGAATGGTAAAACCGTAACGGTTGCAGATAGTATTAAGTTTAAGGAATTAGCGTCCAAGGTGCAGGAAAAGTCAGGGGCCGGGATAAGAGAAAACCAGTTCACTGAAATTCTTAACCGGATGGAGCGCGGCGAGAACATTGGTGCGGATGATATTAAGAAGTTATCCGATTACCTATCTGGTGCTGAGAATGTAGTTAAGCCGAAGAAAGCTGTTAATGTTAAAGACGATCTTCCTGATGATTTCAGGGATGTTAGGAAGCGAGAAAAAATAATATCCTTCTTGGACGATGCAGAGCAAGCAGCATTAGCTAGGATCGCAGCGAGAAAGAATAGACTCAACTCACTGCCCCTGGATGAATGGGCCGATCATGCGATTGTTGTATCTGCTCAGATCGCGAAAGGCACGATCAAAGCAGCAACGCATATCGAGGATATGGTTAAGATGTTCGGCGAGGAAATTCGGCCCGTTGCCACTCAAGTATTCCAAAAAGCACAAGGTTTTGTAAAAAGTGTGTCACGTGGTGCTGGTGAAGGGGATTTAGCAAAAGCTCAGCAAGTTCTTCGTCGTGCTACTGGTCAAACCGATGCAGAAAAAGCGATTGTGCAAGAAACAGCCGAGCATGTGAAGAAATTGATTGCTGATGCTAAGGCCGGGAAGTTAGATGCTGAAGACATTCAGAAGTTGCGTGACTACTCGGACGAAATTGCCGAAATGACCAAAGATGCAAAACCAGGAAGGGTGCTATCACAAGAAGAACGGTTTCTCCAATCAGTGAAATCGTTAGCTAAAAAGATTGCTCAGGTTGAGACGGAGAAAGTACCGATTGACCAAGCTAACCGCGAAGTATCGAGCTTATTGCGACAAGTCGTGAAAATATCCGAAGAAGGGAGCCCAAAGCTACTAAAGGGTCCAATCGATAACAAGGCTTTGAGCGACATTGCTCACGATGTTATGGAGAAGACGAGGCCAAATCCAAAACCGACGACACTCCAAGAGAAGATTGTAGAGAAATATTTGCGGCAGAATCCAAAGGTAAGCGAGAAAGACATTGCCACATTGCGAGAACTCGCAAAAAATGTGACTCGTTTATCAGGAGATCAAGCGCTGGATGCGGATATTRCCATGCAAAAGATTCTGAACAGCTATGAGAAGTCATCCGCATGGGATAAACTTCTAGCCATTCGGTACATGTCGATGCTTCTAAACTCAGGTACACAAGCAGTAAATGCCGCATCTGGCCCTATTATGGCGACAACGGGATACGCTGCTGATGTGATCGGTACCATGA
>NZ_JBFUIX010000483.1:0-1350 GCF_056401635.1 Paenibacillus sp. P4_E11
GTATTACCCGATCCGCATCTTGTACGCCGACCCATCGGCAGTCGCAGTTGACGGCCGGTTCATCAACCATACTGCCGCCAGTCTCGGAGTCAAAACAAAATCTTTGGTCAACATTCCATAATCAAGCAGAAGAAGTATGCCTGCGCCAAAGGCCGTGGAGGCCCCCCCCATCATCAGCCATATTTATAAAGAGATAAGTAGAAAGCGGTGAAGGAAATGAAAGTTGCAGCTCAATTATATACACTTGAGCAGCGAGTTGCCGAAATCGGAGAGGGAAAAATATGAATTTTGCTGGAATCTTAGCAGCTTGTCGGGAAATTGGCGTGGAATGGGGCGCGGTTGAGCAGGATTTTTGTTTTGATCGGAATCCATTTGATAGTGTGGCCATCAGTTTGGAGAGATTGAAGATGCTTGGTATTGACGTGTAGCTAGATCGTACGACGCTACATCAGGTGGTATGAGAAAACAAGAATTGTTGGTTTATTGTTAAAATAAGCAAATTTATGATCAAATATTTGTCTTGCATCTTTATGCATACACTCTATATGTGTTAAATAATTTTTTCTAACGAATTCTGAAACAACAAAAACGGAGCGCCGCAGATTTGCGGGCTCCGTTTACTCCTGATTGCAATATCTGGGAGAAATATGGAATACTGTGGCTATCGTTGCGAGTGTGTCGGCAATTTGCTAACTGGACCGGACGTATAGATATTCCGGGGATGAAGCATTACGATAAAGAAGGTAAGGATAAAACGATTAATGTAAAGCGGCCAGAGCAGGTATATAACGGTAAGTTTGTCTCAGTAATTGGAAACAGTTATTATGTTTATGATCTAAATTTGAATCCGACGTTTCAGGTTAATTTTGCTTTTGCAATGGATAACAAAAAGGGGATTGGCATGAAAGAAGATTATACATTTAACGGTACAGAGGTTCAATATTGGGTCCATTCAGAGTTCAAAAGACAAAGTTCACTTGATATGGAATCCTTTAAGCTGTAAACAACTTTTATTTTCACGCAGTGTCAATAAGCATGCAATTGAAAACATTAAGCTATTTTCTTCCGCCAAACCAACGCACAGATGTGCGTTGAAAGGTGATTATATATTAATCGATGTAGGAACCGTCCAACACGTTACTTTTCTGCTCCTACTAGGGATCATATAATACAAAGATGCAATACTTACAAGTTTCGACATTATTCGCGAGATTCATCCTTTAGAATGGTAATGTTTTTTTTTTGCATTTATATCCATGCGTTTGCACCTGGTGACAGTTTCGCTGGTATCACCCCAATCACGCCGTTGAAGTGCAACGTAACAAGATGGGAAAGCCCTCGGACATGGAG
>NZ_JBFUIX010000484.1:0-1349 GCF_056401635.1 Paenibacillus sp. P4_E11
CCTCAGGATCGTCTTAGTTTTCAGTGGCCCGGCCAGCGGCCGGGTCCTTGGCAGTTGAGTTTCGTTTGGCGCTTGGGGTTAGAAAGGTTTATCCGAGGAATCGAAATGTTTCATATCAATACCTTCCCAAATATTGTTCACTTTCACTTTGTCCGGTTTCTCGAATACTAGGAATGACGTTGGCAAATAACGCATGCCATAGCTGCTGGAAGGTCGATTGATGACTTGTTTGTCTTTGACAAGGACAGAGGAGGAACCCCCATCCAGATTGGCCGCTGTTACAGCGCCTCGTTCCAACAATATATTCTGAACATCGTATAACGTAGCTCCTACCGAATAGCCCGGTTGTCTGCCATCAATCACGACGAACATAATCGTGCCGTCTCGCGTTTGAGCCATACTCGTCCGAGGAGCGATCCCCCAGCCGTCGGCTGCGTTCTTGATCAAGCCTTTGCCATTAACAATAAACTTGGGCTGGAACGTAACCGCATCGTTGACCCCCATTTTCAGTAGTTCAGACGGTTTGTATCGCCCCGCGACCATCAATCCGTTCTTGTCGATTCCAACTACATTCACAGGGTCTTCCATCCCTACATCACTATACAGCAATTTGCCACCTGACATGACAATACCTGCGGGTTTGAAGCCGTTACCGTCCCAGTTCGGATCATCGAATGCTCCGCCATTCACACCGGCAATTGCACCTGTTCGTTTGACCATACTGAGAATTTGCTCGCCTTGTCCCACAATTGAAGTCGTAACCACACGAATCATCTTGGGATCATGTACGTAAAGAATTTGTCCCTTGAAACCCTTACCTTCAATTTGCTCTACTTCTACGTTTTTATTCGCTTTATTAGGCAGATCGATCGCATGATCATCTTTAATTTGCCCCATTTCATTGAAACGCTTGAGGTATTCGTCAACGCGTAGATTCAGCTCTTTTTCGCCGATCAAATATTTGGCAAGATGTCGATGCTGGGTAGCGATAATCGTATCGGCCAGCATGTAACGCACGCTAGTACCCGATGGTGTCAAATAAAACCATAAGGCAGCAGCAAGCATAACAACCAATATGAAAACAGAAGGATAGAGCAGCCATCGACGTCGCTTCGGTTTCCGAGGCGGCAACGCATTTGCCTCCATCATCTGTAAATTATGAGAATGCTCCATTTAGACAGCCCTACTTTCCAGTTGATTCTAGATGTAAATTCGGGACTATCCGAGTATAAAGGACGATTCTTAAGAAAAGATTAAGATTGTTGGAATTGGTGGAATGTTACAGGCTAGGAGTCTGTCCGACTAAAGCAAATCCGTGAATATTTATTCATTGCTGCGGTTATTGCGGG
>NZ_JBFUIX010000485.1:0-1336 GCF_056401635.1 Paenibacillus sp. P4_E11
AAGGATATGCATTTGTTCCGGCTCTCCTGGGTTATTATCGGTATTCTGCTAGTTGCCTATATGACCAGTGAATGGCTGCCGATTCCAGTCTGTCTGATCGCAGGAGCCGCCGCGCTCTTATTCTTACTTGCCGCTAGGGGAAGCCAAGTGGTGCAGACCAAACAAGTGTTGCGTGAAGCACCATGGACGATCGTCGTATTTTCCATTGGTATGTATGTGGTTGTGTACGGGCTTCGTAATGCAGGGCTTACTGACCTGTTGGGTGGCTTGATCGAGCAGTTCGCGTCAGAAGGATTGTTCGCCGCATCCATTGGCATGGGTTTCCTATCTGCAGTACTGTCAAGTTTTATGAACAATCTACCTACCGTTCTGATAGGGGCACTCGCTATTGACGAAACATTCACAGAAGGTGTCGTGCGAGAAGTGTTGATCTATGCCAATGTGGTCGGCTCGAACTTAGGTCCGAAGATTACGCCGATCGGTTCACTGGCAACACTGATCTGGTTGCATGTATTGGCTCGCAAGGGGGTTCGGATTACATGGGGCTATTACTTCCGCGTGGGTATCCTGCTTACCGTCCCGACCTTGTTCCTTACGTTGACTGGTCTTTACTTGTGGTTGCTGTTTATCGGAAATGGATAACATATCATCGATCTATGACAAATATCTCGCGGTTTGTTTATGATAATATCGGAAGTAATCCTAGTTGAATGCATATACCTTCAATACGGAATTGTACAACAAGTCGAATAGTTCAGTAATAGTCCGGCTTGCCGGTTATTACGATTACGGAGGGAAGCGGAATGGTAGATCATTCGGTACAGCAATCAATGAGTGTAATTACAGCTACGGAAGTATGTCAGCCCCCGGAGTGGGCGCTACTTGAACGGCTGTTGCTAGATACGATGAATCGGGCGGCTATGGAATTCGTCGAACGGTACACCCGTGCAGACCGTACTCTGATCTGGCGCGACAAGTGGCCAGGAATGGACGGCTCGGATGACCCTTATGAGGGATTTATGAACTTCCCGCTGCTCTACGCGCTAGGGGGAAGCGAAGAAGTGTATCGAGTCTCCCGAGATATCTGGGAAGCGATTACATGGCAGTGGACGGAGTACGGGCAAATTCACAATGAATTCGACGGTTATTACGATTGGATGCATCATGGGGAAGGGTATTTGTTCTTCTATTTCTTCGGCTTGGCCGACCCGAATGTGCTCAAGGACTAACAGCGGGCGATTAAGTTCGCCGGCTTCTATAACGGGACTAACCCGGATGTTCCTAATTACGACCACGWTAAGAAGTTAATCCGTTCACCGATTACCGGGAGTAAGGG
>NZ_JBFUIX010000486.1:0-1331 GCF_056401635.1 Paenibacillus sp. P4_E11
TCATCCAACAGGATTAAGCTACGGTTCTTATCGATTACGTATTCTGCTCCCTCCAGAAGAGAACAGTATCTTTAGCTTTCAAATCTCAAGTATTCGAACCTCATCTGCCCTATATGTGAACGGTGCATTACTTGCGCAATCCGGACAACCTGCCGAGACGCGAGAAGCTCTCAAGAATCGTAACGTTTCCTATTCTGCGACTCTCGCAACGGACCGTGCTGAATTGGACGTAATCCTCCAAGCAACATCCTTTCTTGATAAAGGCGGAATCGCCAGATCGATTAAATTCGGAACGCATGAAGGAATTGAACACCAGAAATGGATGGGCATCATCATGCAGTTGATGGTGTGCGTTGGCTTATTGATTCACGCCATCTACGCGGGCATTCTCTACTTAATGGGTATTCGTCATCGTGGTCTGATCTCCTTCACTTCAATGATCGGTTGCGCCATCTTGATGACGCTTACAGACGATGACAAGCTGTTGGCGAATTGGACTTCGATTAACTCGGAATGGTTGATCAAGCTTCAATACTTATCCTCTATAGGAGTTGCGGCTTTCTTGCTTCAGTTCGTTATATATTTGTTGCCTTTTAGCAGTACTTTCAACCGAGTATTTCAATGGTTCACCGCTCCCTATGCTTTGATTGCATTGTATATTATTTTCTCGTCCACCAATCAAGTGCTTCATGCATCTTTGGTATACTTTGCGGCTTCTTTTGTTGCTTTCCTGTTATTTCTGATATCTGCTATTTACAAGGCATTGAAGAACGACGAGAATGCTATATTTCTCGTGCTGGGTTCCATTTCCATTGCAACCAACACCTTATGGGGATTGTTGAAAAATTTGCCTATTACCTATTTGGGACATACGTTAGAGTACTACCCACTCGACCTGATCGCCGCTTTCATCGCGTTTGCATCTTATTGGTTCAACCGCTATATTCGAGGCGCTTCTGAAACGCAAAGGTTGGCTAATAAACTTCAAGAGGCCGACAAGATGAAGGATGATTTTCTTGCGAACACTTCGCACGAATTGCGCAATCCGCTACACGGCATTCTGAATATCGCCCAGACGGTGTTGGATAGTGAGACCCACTCCCTTAGTTCCAAAAATATACAAAACATGGAGCTGCTAATCACCGTTGGTCGGCGTATGACGTTCCTGTTGAACGATCTGCTTGATCTGAATCGTCTGAAGGAGAACGGGATCCAGCTGTACCCGAGGAGTCTGTCTATTCAATCGGTCTCCTCTGGTGTATTCGAGACCCTTCGCTTCATGACAGAGAATAAGCAGATCCGCTTCATCAATAACATCCCGGATCGCTTCC
>NZ_JBFUIX010000487.1:0-1327 GCF_056401635.1 Paenibacillus sp. P4_E11
CCCGGGACACAAAAGATACGAATACATCACCAACCTCATTCACGGTCGAATTGAGCATAAGGAAAATGTGCTCAAAGCCGACATCAAGCACGCTGCCCATGCGCAAAATTAGCAAAATGAATATCGTGCTGCGAATGGCTGGCAAAGTAACGTGCCAAAGCTGCCTCCAGCGTCCGGCTCCGTCGACAATTGCCGCTTCGTATTGCTGCGGGTCGACGCCGGCAAGCGCAGCCAGGAAGATAATCGTTCCCCAGCCTGCTTCTTTCCAGACGCTTTGACCGACAATCAGACTGCGGAACCATTCCTTCGAAGTCAGGAACGCGATTTCCGTACCGCCGGCCGCTTTGATCATCTCGTTAACGAGACCGCCTTGCGATCCAAGCAGCATATAAGTAATGCCGACAACGACGACCCAAGAAATAAAGTGAGGTAAATAAATGATGGTCTGAATAAACCGCTTGAACAGGTTGACTCTAATTTCATTCAAGAGCAACGCGAGAACGATCGGAACGGGAAAGAAAAATACAAGATTGTAAAAACTGATTAGCAGTGTGTTACGGAGCAGCAGCCAAAAGCCATCATACTGGAACAAGGTGACAAAATGTTTAAAGCCTACCCAATCGCTTCCCGTTATCCCTTTGAACGGGCTATAGTTTTGAAAGGCGATTACGATCCCCCACATCGGGACGTATTTGAAAATAATGAAGAAAGCGATCCCCGGGAGAAGCATCACGTATAACTCCCAGTCGTTGATAATGCCGAGCCGTTTTTTGCGCGGAATCGCTTTCAACATTTCGATTTGCTGTGCCGACGCCGAATTCATGGTGCTCTACCTCCGTTTTCCTATTACGTATTGCAGACGGCGACTATATGTTTGTCTTGGTTTTGCGAGCCATTGTCCGCACCGTCCGGCTATGGCAGTAACGTAACATAACCGGGGGACGTTACGATATAATCATCTGATTTGAGCATCCGACAAGCGGCGAAGACCTGCTTTATTGACGCTTGGCGCAATAATCATTAGAAATGATTACTCGCCTTCGGCTTGACGAATACAAAAAAAAAACACCTCATCGTCAGATGAAGTGGAGTGTACACTATTATAACGAGAATTATCAAAAATGAACATTTATAAGTGATAAGTATGAGGTACGATATGCAGCTCGACGCCGCTGTTTTCGATCAACTCTCTATCCGTATCCCGGATTGTTTGATCGGTAACGAATACATCGATATCGGATAAGTCCGCCACCGGAGTAAGATAGCAGTTGCCGATCTTGGAGGAGTCGAGGATCATGACGACCTTCTTCGCAGCTCGAATCATGGC
>NZ_JBFUIX010000488.1:0-1326 GCF_056401635.1 Paenibacillus sp. P4_E11
GCACTCATCAAAGACGATCATGATGATATTGAGCCAATCATATCCGTAGAAACGTTTGAGCAAGCGCAAGAAATATACTATGGCAAAGTTCAATCCGTTTCCAATCGAGGTATTTATCGAGGTACTAGCGACTATGCAGGAATGATTATCTGTAATAATTGTGGAAGCACCTACACTGCGAATACTGGCAGGAATAAGAAACCTATCTTCAATTGTTCGGGGAAGAAGCGTAGAGGAATATCATTTTGTAATAATTCGAATATATCTCTGGTTGAGTTGGAACTTGAATTACAAGGACTGGCAGATCATGCACTTGCTCATTTATTCTCGATCAATAAGGAAGATTTGGTTCTACAACTTGAAGATAAGAGAGCAAAGCTAACCAACGCCATTAACCAACAGGACATGCAGTTAGTGTCTGAATTGGACGATGAGTTGGTTAAGATTAAAGAGAGGAAGAAGCGTCTATCAATGCTCTATGCTGGCGGTAAGATGGAGGAGGAAGTTTTAGACGAGTTATTAGATCAAGCTAATATCGAGATGCAAGAAATTGAGCAGAGGAAGGCAGAAGCCAGCAAAACCAATGCCGATATACTGGCTGAGAGAGAAGAATTAGATTTGATGATTTATGACCTTATGTATATGAAATTCAATTCAGATGTTTCAACTATTGCCGATGTTCTAAGGCATATCAGCAAGATTACAGTTATAGAGGGTAGCTTGTATTACAGGTTCAAAATGTTTGAGCATCTACCCGATGCAGAGCAATTTGAGTATAAAAATATGAGTATGCCATCTGATTGTTAGGTTGGACAGAGTAATTTTCACGTTGGGGTATAAACAGGAGGTAAATCAAATGCTCATTATGGATGAGAAAATAAAAGCATCAGAAGTGCTTTTGACAGGACTTGATGGGGAGAACCTTGGCATCGTATCGCGCGATGAAGCATTAAGAATGGCACGTGAACGAAAGGCTTCGCTGGTCTGCACCTCGTTAATGAGCAGTCCACCGCCTTGCAAGTTGATCGGAGCTGGTGCGGCCAAGCAGGAGAACCAACAGGCACGCAAGCGAGAGCGGGAACCGAAGGTGAAGGAGATTCGACTTACCCCGCATATCGAGGATCATGACTACGAGACCAAGAAGCAGCAGGCCGAACGAATATTGACAGCCGGYGACGCCGTACTGTTCGTGGTCCGCATCCAAGGAAAGGAAGGCGCCCGAGCGAAGGAACTGTTAGAACGGTTGTTGAAGGAGCTTAGCCTGATCGGACGCAAGAAGACTGGCATCCAGCTAAGCGGTAAGCAGGCCATGGTTCAATTGGATCC
>NZ_JBFUIX010000489.1:0-1311 GCF_056401635.1 Paenibacillus sp. P4_E11
AGGTTAGCGATTGATGTTGAGACGTTGAAGCGCCGGGAAGGATTGGTGGCGTAATGGCAAAGTACCGGAAGAAGCCAGTCGTGATTGATGCAGTCCGTTGGAATGGCGATAACCAAATGGAAATTGCTAAGTTCATGGATGTTATGACATTGGAATCAGCGAATGAATCGGTTTTTATTCCTACTCTTGAAGGGACAATGACCGCAACCAAAGGGGACTATATCATCAAAGGAGTCAAAGGTGAGTTCTACCCGTGCAAGCCTGATATATTCGAGCAGACGTACGACGAGKTGGGGGCCTAGCGCTCCCTCTCCCCAAAATAAAATAGGCGGTGTACCCGTGAAGTGGCTTAAAAGATTGTTTTGTAAGCACGATTACCAACCGTTTACGAAGAATAGTCGATTTCAAAATTTAAGCGGTGATCGAGTTTACTATATTTGCACCAAATGCGGTAAAGAAGGATATTCAGTATTTCATAAGCACGAATGAATAGGCGGTGGCATAGATGCCGATTGTAAAAATAGAGGAATCAATTGTTTTGGAATTTGGTAGTGGAGATATAGAAGTCATGCCCGGAGTGTTAGAAACAGATGGTTCAGTTGGATCGTTAAGTTTCATTCGGAAGGAAGAAGCAACGCCCATCGGAGCACGTACTGATTATATTCCTCACAGAAAAGTCGAACTGGAAGAAAGCCCTGTGCGAATGGTTTTCAACAAACCAGAATCCATTGACGTTGTGATCCAATCATTACAGGTAGCCAAGGAATTTATGATTAATGGGTTGCCGAAGGCCATCGTCCCGACCGAAGATGCTCAATGAGCGAAGCGATTGGAGGCCGACGGGCGTGGTAGATAGTATAGTAAACGGCCTCTTAATTGCAATATTTACATTTTTGATCAAATCCAGGATACGGAGGTAACCAAGTGGCTAGGTAATGCGCAACACTGCTGAAACGTTTAGGAAGTTGAAAACCAAATAAGGAGGTATCCGGCATGAGTTATGATTGGGATAGGACATACAAAGATCTCTGCAAAGAGATTGAAATACTTGCCATACGCAGAGACGAGCTATCGGCAGAACTAAGCATACTGAATAGGCGAATCAATAGTGCAGGACCACGTACAAAGCTTGTAGCAAGCTATAGCGGCATGCCAGGCGGTGGGAATGATGACAGGCCTATCGAAGAAACTTGGAGCGTGTACAGTGCCGTTACCGAGGCGCTAGCAGATGTCAACGATATACTATCTTTGAAGCTCGAAGCAAAGAAACGCATGGAATCTACAATGGCACAATTCGATACACTTGAATAT
>NZ_JBFUIX010000490.1:0-1310 GCF_056401635.1 Paenibacillus sp. P4_E11
GTTCTGCTCCACATTACTGGACGGCTCCAGGAGACCACTATTTCATTACCCGAACACCGCAGGCGCTGGTCAACAACGTCGGCTGGCATGTCGATGCGGTCGGTGGACAATTGGCTGTTCGGTTGGAGGGAGGCGTTAATCCAGGATGCAGCGAAATCGAGGCCAAACGACGCGATTACGCATTTGACCTGCGCGGGTGCTCCTATATCGAGATCGCAGGCTTCGAAATCCGCGCTTCTTCGATCACAACAGAGAACGCTTCATTCTGCAGTATTGATGGTGTACGTATTCATGGGATTGACCGTTACTTCGGGGATCGCCAATCGATCTACGGTAGAACGAAAGGGATCGAGATCGGCGGAAGCGATAACCTGATTGCCAACAGCGAGATCGGCTACTTCGAAGGTATCGGCGTAAATCTGTCGGGAGAGCGGAACCGTGTCGTGAATTGCTACATTCATGACGGTAACATGGAAGCTTCTTATGCTAGTCTCGTGTGGGCAACAGGTTCGCAGCATTTGATCACCCGCTGTACGATCACGAGGTCGGCACGAACGTGCGTCTCAGGTGTGTTCGCACGCTCGGTTATCGAATACTGTGACGTTTCCCATGCCAATTTGCTGACCAAGGATTCGGGTATCATTTACTTGTTCAATCATGACTTTGACAATACCGACATTCATCACAATTGGTTGCACGATAACGAATCTCCGCACCTTAGCTTCGGGTTTTACATGGATGCTTTTACTAGCGGAGTCAATCTGTATCGCAACGTCGTGTGGAATATTCCGCATCATGGCCTGCACTTGAACCGCCCGTTGCAGCGTACCCTTATTTACAACAATACGTTCCTGAACAGCGGAGATGCGGATTCCGCTGCATTCCTCCTTGACGATATGTTCGGGACTCAGATGATCAACAATATTTTCTCAGAAGGGACCCTTGTGAAATGGGGGGAAGACTGTCTCGCCTCTCACAACTTATTCGGGGTAGAAGGTGGCTTCATCTCTGCTGATCAGCGCGACTTCCGCCTACGTACAGATTCACCCGCCATCTCGGCAGGTAGAAGGATTGATGGTGTGACCACCTCATCGGGCAAGGCTCCCGATCTTGGCGCTTACGAATCGAATGAGCCTTACTGGATTCCGGGGCATGATTTCAGTACGAGTAGGGAAGCGCAGCTTGAATATTCGGCTCTGGAATGCAAGAGTGCAATTGAGAATGGCGGGTTCGAGACCAATCAGTGGGGACCTTGGCAGCCACCCTGGCGCTGTCGCCAGCGTGGTGGCCATAGCGACGCGGCGCTGCTG
>NZ_JBFUIX010000491.1:0-1308 GCF_056401635.1 Paenibacillus sp. P4_E11
AAATTGGGAGAACTGCTCTGCCATTGTAAATGGTAAGGGTTCAAAACAGAGGGAAGTTTACTTCACCACCGAGTGTAAAGTCTGGTTGAAGAAGTACCTAGCCGGTCGTTTGGATTCATGTGAAGCCCTATTTGTTACTGATACAAATCCAGTAAAAAGAATGGCAATTCCAACGCTTAGATGGGCACTAAAGAGACTTGCTGAACGCGGAGAGATCGAAGCAAATGTATATCCCCATCGATTTCGCCATACCTATGCATGTCAACTGCTCGACAATGGAGCACCATTGGATTTTATTCAAGGCATGTTGGGTCATGAAAAAGCATCAACCACGCAGATCTATGCTCAGCTCCGTGGAGAACGGCGGAGGGAACTTTATCGCCGATTTTTTTAATGGAGATGCCGCTATTCAACGGGCAGGATAGTCTAATCGCTTGCGAATACCTTAGGTATGGCGATCTTACGAAGTTCCCAATTAAGACGTTATAAGAAATGGCCGAAAGGATGAAAAATATGAAAAAGAGTTTACCAAAACAAATCACTGATTTTTTAGGAGATGAAAACAAAAAGATTGATTTTAAAAATACATTTTCAGAATATGTCATTTTCAATACCAATTCGGAAGTGAAAAAAATAATATGGAACGAAATTGAGGCATTTGATCTATTAAAGGAAGTCGAGAATTATGATGCAAATGGCTTTTTGGTATGGATACCCAGATTTAAATGTTTGGGAATGATAGATTTTGAACATGAGCAGTTAAGTTTACTGCGCGAAAGTACCTTCTTAAAWTTTCTTAAGAAACCTGATTACTATTTAGGTGAACTTGTTGATGGAGCGAATGAGGTTGAATTGGAAGATTTATTAAATGAGCAAGCATCACTTTTTCAGCCTGACAATTCAATCTATGGAGTATTAAGAAGAATTCAGAAACATATCATTTCAAGTTTACGATTTGATTTTATTTGTGAAGGAACGTTTCTATACGAAGAACAAATAGGAAATAGCACTTTCATAATTCGTTATTGGCATCATAAAGTAGAAAGTTCTAGAAGAGTCTATGCAAGTTTTAATGGTTGGGTTCCAAATTGTTCTTACAAAGCTAATGTAGGAGATTTTCGATATGTTTTCAAAGAGAATGAATTTATATTACCTAATGTTTTCTACGAGAAGGTGGATAAGTTATTTAGGAAGGTACATAAAGATTATCCATTCTTATTTGAAAATAGTGTTAAAGGCAATTTTGGAAGATAACTCAATGATGTCGGCCACATCTTAAAACACCGTATTCACGCTGCGGGGCTACCC
>NZ_JBFUIX010000492.1:0-1305 GCF_056401635.1 Paenibacillus sp. P4_E11
GGCATGGAGCAAGCTCTTCTCCATCTCCTTATAATCCATTTCTGCGACAGGCTTGCGGGCAATCACGACAATATCGCAGTGAAGTCGGATTCGGTCCGCATGATGTCTTAGAATCTCTTTTACTACCCTGCGAATTCGGTTACGCACCACCGCATTGCCAACCTTCTTGCTGACCGAGATCCCTGCGCGAAAACGCTCAACCTTAGATTGCGGCAAGCTATACACGACAAATTGGAAGTTGGCGTTCGATTTGCCGAATCGATACACCTTATTGAAGTCTTCTTTTTTCGTCAGCCTTAACTCTTTTTGCACGTCCATCACCGCCGAGTTCTCGGAAAAGCCCATATTTCCTAGCATTCACACAAGTCATGCGAAATAAACTCGTACTGAGGATGCAGAAATGGCCTTTGCGAATAAAATCAAAAAAAAAGACCACCTCTAAGTGGCCTTCACTTATGCACTAATAACTTTTCTGCCTTTTAAGCGACGAGCTTTAAGAACTTTACGGCCGTTCTTAGTACTCATTCTCGCACGAAACCCATGAACCTTAGCGCGCTTGCTCACATTCGGTTTAAATGTCGGTCCCATCTATTGCACCCCTCTCAAGGAAATCCTATAACTGTTGGCAAAAATACCTTCATCAATTAAATCATATTTCGGATACAAAAGTCAATGCACTTCCCCAACTGGTAAAATTATATATGCACATGTTCGTGAGTACATCCAAACACTTATTCACCTGTGTATAATTATTATTGTCGAAACCAGTGTTATTTGTCGATTTCACACAGATTGTAAACAATATGTAGTGCTGTTGACAACTTTCATACACAAGAGATTGAATTTGTGGATAAATACGCGAATTGCATTGAAAACAAGGCTTCATTCTGCTATCATAATATTGTTTTCGGTTGTGTACAACCTCAGAATATCCTCAACTTATTAACAACGTGTGGATAACTTTGTGAACAAATGCCCCCAGCTGTTATTGCATCATTTCCAATAAGATGGAGTTTTGTGGATACTTTTCGACACGATCCCTTAATGATTGACATAGCAAGGCTTGTGAATACAAGGCTCGCATGCAAAGGAGTGAACAAATTGTGGATGGCCACATACAAGAATTATGGCACCAAGTGTTGTCCATCATCCAGACCAAACTCAGCAAACCCAGCTACGATACTTGGCTGAGGTCAACGCGAGCAACGGTATTTACCGATACATCGCTTGTTATTTGTGCACCGAACAAATTTTCTATGGAATGGCTAGAAAGCCGCTATTCGAAGATGATTCGCAGCACGGTAT
>NZ_JBFUIX010000493.1:0-1305 GCF_056401635.1 Paenibacillus sp. P4_E11
CTCTTCAGGCGCTCGACTTTTGCGTTGTGATAAGAACTGATGATGAACCGATAGTCGAGGCATAATCGGCTCGATCACGACATGTGGGATACATAAATTAATCATACCTGTTGTATCGCCGATCTTCGTCGTAAGTGAGATTAGTGCGATCGTTTCATTAGGAGATACGATCTGCATAAACTGCGGATTCGTCTCCAAGGTTTCCAATCTGGGTGATAAATCAATGACTGTCTTCCAGGCTTCCTGGAGGCTGTCGAACGCTCTGCTGAAAATACGCTCCATCACAATGGTCTCAATCTCGGTTAACGAGTTGATCTTAGCGGGGGAGCTCCCTGGTCCACCAAGCATCCGATCCAACATGGYGAATGCTACGTTGGGATGCACCTCTAACACCATTCTTCCTTCCAATGGCTCCGCCTCGAATATATTCAAGATCGTCATCTTCGGAATGGAACGAATGAATTCGTCGTATGGTAGCTGCTCGACTTGAACGACGTTAATCTGCACGAACGTTCGAAGCTGAGCGGAAAAGTAGGTAGTTAAGTAGCGGGCGAAGTTCTCGTGAATCCGTGTCAAGCTGCGGATATGATCCTTCGAGAACCGGACGGCTCGTTTGAAGTCATAAGCCTTGACCCGCTTCTGTGTTTCCTCTTTCTTCAACTCCTCGGCGTCCATCTCTCCCGAAGAGAGCGCAGCTAGCAAAGCGTCGATTTCATTCTGGGATAATACGTCTACCAATTTCGATTCACCCCCTTACAGACCTTTCTAGCGATCAATTTAACACAATGTTAATGTTCGTGATGTCGACTTGCCTTAGCTTGCCTTGGGTCAAAATGGGGTTAATCTTATTAAGCAGACTAGTGCTGATCAGATCATAACCTTTACTGCCGCGAATTTGTTCGGCGTTCAGATCGGCTAGTGTCTGAATCACAATCGCCTTGACGCGTGTCGTCAATTTCTCGAACTCTTCCTTCGACTTCTTGCTGTCAAGCTCGAATGCGAAGCTGATCTTAACAAAATCTTTACCCGTCAAATTCGTCGTGATGTCCGCCATTTCTACGGTCTGTGCGGCGATTTGATCGGCTGTCAATTTTTTAGCCTTTACTCCATCTACAGATGTTGCTGCCTGCACGGACGGATCGTCGGATTGGGCTTGCTTATCCAAATAGTTCCATAACACGAAGCCGGCCAGGGTAATCAGGGTGATCGAGATGAGGATCATAATCAACCACTGTACCATCTTATTCTTGAACATGTCTACGACTCCTCCGGAACGTTATTCTTAATGGCCACCCTGATCGACCC
>NZ_JBFUIX010000494.1:0-1304 GCF_056401635.1 Paenibacillus sp. P4_E11
ATACAAAGCAATCTATGCCCATGAAGTCTATAAAAACGATGAATTCGAATTCACATATGGGCTGGAAAAGAACCTGAAACATATCCCTTCCGACGAACCACAAGGGGAACCAATTCGATACTATGCAGTGTACCACCTTAAAAACGGCGGTTATGACTTTGTGGTATGGAGTCGGACACGAATAGATCACCACGCCAAGAAGTTCTCCAAGGCTGTACAAAAAGGATGGACCAGTCCATGGCAGACGGATTTTGATGCGATGGCGAAGAAGACGGTGCTTAAAGAAGTGTTGAAATATGCGCCGAAATCGATTGAATTCGCGAAGCAAATGGCTGCGGACGAAACGATTAAGCGCGAAGTACCGGACAACATGGACATGTCGGAAGCTATCGATGTAACGGATTACTCGGTGATGGATGACGATCAAGTGGAGACGTAACCCATGATCAATTTAGCTAATCAGCCAGTACGCGACTATAGCAAAAAGAAGCAGCTCCACAGCGTTCGTATTAAGCTCACACAACGGCAGATGGGCGAGATAAGCACGAAGGTTGACGGACAGCTCAAGGAACGGTCTGGAGGTCGCTGTGAGCTTCGTAGGAAGTGTAGAGGTGCAGAGGCTGTGCAACGCGCTCATATTACAGGGAGGAAGCAGATTGAACACAAGACAACGGTGAACGATCTGCTCCACTGTTGCGTCGAGTGCCATACATGGCTTGATACGACTCCGGAGGGTATCCGGTATAAACGACACTTGGAGGATGCGAAATGAATAAAAATCAAATTGGTGACATGGAGCATGCAATAAGGAATCAAAATCGCTTCTATACGGATGCAAATGATAAGGATTGGAATGACTTGGTTGAGAAGGGTTATGCCACCAAACGCCCAGGATGGGACGATGAATCAGCTTATTTTATCCCAACGAGTGATGGTAAGGCAGCATTAAAAGAGTTAGTAAAGTAATCCATCGATTCGACCGAATCAGCCCGAGCCGAAGGATAGTTTGGTTTCTTAGCCCCTACGGGGTGGAACCCGGGGTACGGCCGACACTTCGTTGAGCGTATTCGGTCGATTCGGGGGCCTACGGCAAGATCAAAAACAAGGCGGTGTACATGAATGAAATGTCCAAATTGCGGTGAAGATTTTTGGGTTTCTGGTCCGCGCGGCGAAGATATTTGCCATGAGTGCGGTCAAGATAAACCGAAAAAGTAACGTATCAAAATGAATTGGGAGCGTGCATGACGATGATGCAAATGTCAAAAGAGGATTATTTTTTCTTTGAGTGGTTGATTTTATCAAAA
>NZ_JBFUIX010000495.1:0-1303 GCF_056401635.1 Paenibacillus sp. P4_E11
CCTTTGTCTTGTAGGATCTGTAGAATAGGTTCGGTGCGCTTATCCCCCCAACTAATATCGAAGGTAAGAGCGATCACCTTCTTGTCCGTTTCTACGCTATAGATAGCGGAAGGATCACCTTGCGAGAACACAGTAATGTTTCCTTTCTCTGAGTACAGAATTCCAGCTGCGAATAGAACGGCAATACACATAATGAATACCTGTTTGATTTTCCTGCCATTTAGCACATAAAAGAAATTCACGAACTATAACCTCCTTCACCGCTTGCAGCGTTAGACGGTAGCGTCGCGCGACAGCTTGTTTATACGTTTACAGCATTTATATGCTCGTACTACAGGCTTCATGCTATATTATTTGGGACAAAGGGAGGCAGTGCATCCATGTTCAATTTCCGATTATTGTTTCGTTATTTGTGGGCTAGGCCGAAGTACATGAATGCAACGCTATTGGTTTTCGCCGCGGGAATCGTAATGGGCTATGCTTATTCGGACCGATTCGATGCTTTTCTGCAAAGTCAGTTGGAAGGTCTCCGTGAACTGGCACGTATGATTGATGATAAGCCGAATTCAACGCTGTATATGTTCGGAATCGTATTCTTGAACAATGTACTGAAGAGTATAGCGATTGTGTTCTCAGGTGGATTGTTAGCATTTATCCCGATATTCTTTTTGGTTATTAATGGAATGATTATCGGATATTTGGCGGAAATGCAAGTAAATGCGGATCAACTATGGTTCTTCTTGAAAGCGATATTGCCGCATGGGATTTTGGAGATTCCAGCGATCTTGCTGGCTTCAGCATTCGGAATCCGGTTTGGGGCGATCGTGTTCAAGGGAATCTTGACGATGCTAAGCGCCAGAGGCCGGGCTGCCTTCGTTGAAGAATTGCGACAGTTCATGAAGATGATGCCAGCTCTGGTTGTATTGCTTATAGTGAGCTTACTGGTTGCAGCCTTAATCGAAAGCACGGTTACCCCATGGCTAATGAAGCTTTGAAAAAATAAGTGAAACTTCATTCATAAATTTCCCAATTTCTGTGCATAACAGTAAAGCGGCAGAACTTGATCTACTATATTGACTGCCGGCCAAGGGGGCTTGAACGCCGGATGCTCGGTTTTTTATTCAATCAAAGAGAATGCAAGGAGCTTGATTACGTTCTTCGCAAAGAGTTGGACGAAATGTTGTTTGACTTGAAGGACAACCGCATGGATCAAGAAGTGAAGGTAGCCATAGAGTCACGGTACAAAGTAATTTTTCGGATGTATGCAAGGCTTGCTTCGCCCAAAGAACTGTCCAAATATGTA
>NZ_JBFUIX010000496.1:0-1301 GCF_056401635.1 Paenibacillus sp. P4_E11
ACGAGCCTACTTCCGCCTTGGATGTCGAGACCGAGTCCTTGTTCCAAAGCGACCTCAAGCAATGGGCTAGCCATTGTACCACGATTATCATCGCGCATAGACTATCTACTATACGCGATGTCGATTACGTGTTCTTCCTGGAAGACGGGGAGATTCGAGAACAGGGAACACCTAGGGAGCTGCTTAGCTCGAACGGACGGTTCATGGAATATTGGGCCAAGCAGGAGATGAAGGAATTCGCAGTTTGACATCCATCAGCTTTAGATCCTACTAGAAGCGAAAGCAATGATGTATCCGTCGAGATCGCGAATCGCGAACTCCCTCATCGAATATTCAACGGGATCTTGGGGCGCGTATTCAATGATCGCACCGTTCTCGACAAACTCCTGATAGAGCGCGTCCGCATCGTCCACCCAGACGTACATATCCCAGGACCAGCCATCAATATGGTGGTTCGGTGTGATCGGTGCTTTCCCATTCTCTACTTGGTGGATGGTGAACATAAGCGCATCGCGCTCCAGGAAGCCCGTGAACGAATTGTACACAAAGCCTAGCTTGCCGTAATACTCCAACGCTTTCTCACGATCACTGGACATGAAGATGGGGCGATATTGTTTCATCTTGGCTTTCAACATATGGGTTGTTCCCTTCTTCGTTCGAATGGTTGGTTAATCGATGGAGCGAATCGGCAAGCAGAAGTCAACAATCGACTTGCCATTCGGATCTGTTGTAGGATTGTTGTACGTAATCATCATCGTCGGACGATTGTCGAACACGTAGCCGCTCTTGGGCAGCCAACCGGTCAAGCATGCCACCATGAGCTCGCGCACAATTAGTTCCGGCTCCTCCAGCCGGATGACAGCGTGCAAGCCTCCTGCCAATGTACGAACGTTAGCCTCAGGCGGGTACTCGGCATCGGGCTTCAGAGTCAGACAGGCATCGTAATACGAGTGGTCCGACGGAGTGAGATACCAGGGATACATCGGAATGCCGATCAGAACTGTATCGCTTCTCCATAGCTCTCGTCTAGTCGCCAAGCGATTCAATTGGCTGAAATGCCCGGCTATTCGTTCCGTAGAACGGGTTCCATTGAAATCGCGAATATAAGCGGCTTGCACCGGTTGAATATCTCGTACTGCCATCCGCATCGAATATTCATAGGAAATCGTACTACCTGATTTGTACTCCCGTTTGGAAAAATATTTGTCGTAACGACGGATATCGATTGGATCATTGTGACAGGGGCAGAGTCGGTTCAGTTCTGCAAATGTCGTAGGGTTATGCCCGTAATGCGATTTGAA
>NZ_JBFUIX010000497.1:0-1294 GCF_056401635.1 Paenibacillus sp. P4_E11
GTATCGTGAATAGACCTTCAAGAACGACATAGCCTTGCTCATCAAACTGGGCTTTAAGTACATTTGTCATCGATATTTGCCCGCCTCTCAACTCGAATTATTCAACAATTCGCTTGCACACTCGATTGACGTATTGTACAATTCCGTTAATCGATCTAATCATAACCCCATATTATCATGAAGTTTATTGCTAGTAATTGGCTCAGATCGACAAGTTGTTATCCATTTCCGCCCAGGAGGGCTTATGAACGYTCCGTTATTGCCACCCACGCGTGTAGCCGAACACTACGAGCTTACCCCTTGTGTCCACTGGGCACAAATTCAGCAAGCTTTTTATTCTCCAGGCACTGCTCGTCGTATTGTAGATTTCGAACTGGTGTATATAATTCGTGGCGATATTCAAGTGCATTTCGAGTGTGAGGACGACCCGGTACGTTCCGGAGCCGGAGATTTGTTCCTGCTCCCACCTGCTACAACCCATCGGATTGAAGTATTGACGGAATCGAATACACAATTACTTGGAATCCATTTTGATTTTTTCAATGACATTCAAGTGCTAGCAGAACAAGATTTGGTCGTGAAGGATTTGCGACCACAGCCCGAACAGTTCTGTCGACAACCTGTGAACCCAGATGGAACTCCGCTGTTTCAACGATTTTATGGTGGCCTTCCACCTGAACCGCTACAGTGGATGGAGCGTCTCATTGGCGAGTTCGGCACAGCTCAACCCGGATACGCCATGGCCTGCCGAGGACTGCTCCTCCAACTGCTCGCCGTCTTGCTGCGACTGCACGATAAGCCTATACGCAACCTGCATCCCGAATATCGGGCAGCCGTGCAACAGCTAGTGGCCGAGATGGAAGCATCGTTGGAACATCCCTGGACGAACGCTGCCATGGCACAGCAATTTGGCGTAAGTGAAGATCACTTTATCCGCATATTCCGTGATATTGTCGGGATGAGCCCGCACAAATATTTGCAATCGTCCCGGCATCTTGAAGCTAAGCGGCTCCTTAGGGAAACGTCCCAACCAATTGAGATGATTGGGCGTGGGCTTGGCTATGAAGATTTGCCTAATTTCAGTAAGAGCTTCAAGAAGTGGCAAGGGGTTTCCCCGCGGGAATACAGACGCTTGAGTATTTTATATTAAGGATGGTCGAACTTTTCAGTTTACAGATACAATTGAATATGTTATCTTAATTTCGATATATATAGAAATAATTGCTGACTAGGGGGTGAATACGATGATCGATGACACCGCGGACGTACGCCAAGCTGTTAAAGTATATAAAGC
>NZ_JBFUIX010000498.1:0-1290 GCF_056401635.1 Paenibacillus sp. P4_E11
GATTAGTACGATCGTACTTTTATAGGGGGCCAACTCACATTTAGACAAGTCGGGTGGTCGTTCCGTGATGGACAGCTTGCTTTTCGATATGGGCTTTTCTCGCAAAATCGTGTTTTAATTCCCCGAAGACGTATTCAATGGTACCGGATGTCACAATCTCCTTTTCAAAAGAACAGGAGACTTGCCAGTATGAAAATTGCACTCGCTTCGGGGAAGGAAGGCAAGAAATTCAGCCTCAGACATGCGCCTGAATCTTAAATCAATGCCTTAATCCATTCGATTTCGTATAGAAGGTAGTTCAGGGCAATTGTAAATCATCTCCGCAAGCGATTCATTACCGGTCGTCTTGTCAACTTATGTCTCGCGTTCGAATACAGATAACCCCTGTCGATATGTTGCTATCCTATTCGGGTGTACTACTACCGGAATAAAGATTGGCTTATACTTGTAGGGGTGAGGTGATAGGTATGGATCAAAAGTTATTTGAACTAGTATATGAATCTGTTGTTAACCGAGAATCGACCTACGAAGGTGTATATTATACGGGGGTAAAGACCACGAAGATCGTATGTAGACCTACTTGTCGGGCCAAAAAACCTCTTGCAAGTAATGTGACGTTTTACCACTCACTAGAAGATGCGCTTCACGCGGGCTTTCGGCCTTGCAAACGATGCAAGCCTGAAACGAACGGAGCACTTCGACCGGATGCGGCTTTGGCCGCACAAGTGGATGCGATTATTGAGGCCCAATATAAAGACAAGCTGACTTTGCCACTGTTGGCGGCTTCACTTGCTATAAGCCCCTATCACCTGCAGCGAATATATAAGCAAGTAAGGGGATACTCACCCGCGGAAAAAACCGAGCGTGTTCGATTCATGCACGCACAGAAGCTATTATTAGAATCTAGCGCCACCATCGCAGAGATTGGAGCGGCTGTGGGCTACAGCAGTCCATCCCATTTCACTTCTTGGTTTTGTCGGAGATCGGGCAACTCTCCTATGGGGTACCGGAATGGACAAAGAGGAGGAGAATCATTTGATAAAGAGTAGGAAATATCGACAAACGGTAATCGGCTTGAATCAGCCATGGACACTTATAGCCAGCGAGTGCGGAATTAGCCAATTGTTATACCCTCCTCATCTTGCTTCGTTGGCAGGGGTAAATCCACATATCGCACACGATGAACAGTTGATCGAGGATCGCAGTCTATTCGTTGAATTYGGCATTATCGACCTATTGGAGCAATATTTTGCAGGCTTGCCCGTCAGCTTCGAAAAGGTCCCTCTGGAT
>NZ_JBFUIX010000499.1:0-1769 GCF_056401635.1 Paenibacillus sp. P4_E11
TACTAGATCAGCTACATCAGTATTATCGAATCGAGCTAAATTTCCAATTAAAAATTTGGCAAACCCTAAATCTATATCATCCTGGCTAAGTTCTTCTTGTAATAAGTCAAAAATATTTATCTCGTGCAGTTTCCTTATGTCTTCTTCATCAAGCGAAGACATCTCAATTTCTCCATAAAAGTCTCTCCCGACTCCTATCTTGTCTAGTAATACATAAAATTCACTAATGATACGATCTTTTTCTCTTTCTGTAAATAAATAGAGATGCTTTGCCATAAACTTTTCAGTAGTCATAATTTTTGTTTTTTGTTCGTTCAATTTCAGATTCAAAATGTCGTATAACTTTTGAGCCAAAAATGCTAATGTCTTATATGCCTCATTCTCAGATTTGCAAAATAACCTATAGTCGTCGACATACCTAATGAACACTATATGATTTTCAATTAATACCTGATCGATTTCATTTAGAACAAGTTCAGCAATTGGACGGCTAAACTGAGGTCCAATAGGAAGTCCCTTATGAGTTTGGCTAATATGCATCGCTTTGATTATATTAATTATTGTTTCTGCATGAGTATTTTTCCCGCTTGCTCTTACACATTCCCGTAAATGTGTCTCTATGTTATGTAGATAGATACTTGGATAAAAATCTGTAATATCAGTTATTACCACATAAGAATATTCTTCCGAATCTAAAAGTTCCATTGTCCTTTCTTCATAACTTTTCCAATTATAGTCTGGATCAAAAAGTGACCCAGAACTATCAGGACTCAATCTGAAAGAATAGACTGTATCAAATGAAGAAGGGACTCGTTTATTTTCTATCTCTTCGTGGATTTCATAAATTAACGCGTTATATACAATTGAATCTAAAGGATCCAATTGTGTGCATATTCTAAAACCTACGCTGCTTTTAGGTGTGATAGTAGTTCTATATGGCCTGACTCCATTTGAATAAACATCGATACTTAATAACGTTTGCCTAACTTTAGGCCAAAACTCATTAATTGCGTCAAACTCAAATGGATTTGGAAATACATAAGAATCTCCAAAATTGTTTATGTGTTGTAACGACCAATTAAGAGATTTTTCTTTTAGTTTTAGCATCTCGATTTCTCCCTTCAAAAAACATGGTATTTCGCCTAACGTTGTTGTGTTCCCGAACCCTCACTGGCTTAAGCCGCGCTTGCGGCGGGTCGGCTTGCTGACTTAGCTAGTGCAGGGTTGTCTGCCTGACTAACATCCCCGAAACAACTTCGGGCAGACCAAGGACGGCGCAGCCGGCCGTGTTGAGCTTCTGAACCTGAACTATTAATAATTTGAACATTCTTTATTCCTAGCTTATTGTTATATAATGTTACAACCTTCTTTACGACTGAAATGACTTTTAATAAGTCATCTTCAGTTATATCAAATATGTTCTCATAATGTTGCTTAGGAATAATTAAGGTATGATACTCGTTGACAGGATTAATATCCAAGAATGCGTAAGCATGTTCATCTTCATATATCTTCCAAGATTTCGCTTCACCCATGACAATCTTACAAAATATGCAGTCTTTCAATGATAAATCCCCCTCTTAATCTTAAATAGTATTTCGTTGATTTCAGTTAACGTTCTTGTATTCACGACGTCCCACCGACTTAAGGCGACAAAGTCGCCGGGCGCGATGCGCTTAGTCGGTGCGGATGTGTCCGGCTGATTACGCTTCCCTGCTGCTGCCAATTGCATCCTCGAATCCTCATCTAACTTCTGCCGGACCGAGGGC
>NZ_JBFUIX010000500.1:0-1286 GCF_056401635.1 Paenibacillus sp. P4_E11
CACTTTTCCCGTACTCCTGTCCCATCAGACGGTTGAGCTGACGGACGCTAACGTTATACAAATTAGCCAGCGATTGGAGCGTAATACGGCTCTCATAATTACGCTCCATATACCCGTATATCCGTTTGGCGGTCATGTCGTAGCTTGACGCTCGATTCAATGACGAAGGCTTTTGTTTCTGCAGTAAAGTGTAATGGCGGGATAGGACGACGAGCAATTCAATCATTTGCAACCGAATCAATGTAGTATAGCCCTGACTTTGATTTTCTAATTCCCGTATCATGCTATCAAGTAATGCCAGTACGATGGCTGCATCCTGTCCACGCAGATTGAGTCGGTGATTGAATCGCACATCGCTTTTGAGGAAGGGATGTACGTAGAAATAATCCATCGATGCCGTGATTCCAAGTTCACGAAGCAAGGTATCGGGGATCAAGGACGTCATGAACAAGCAGTTAATGATATCCATCTGCTGGCCCTCTTCCACCTCATATCCATGTGTTTCACCTGGATTGATAATGAAGACATCGCCGCCTTTTATTTCATAGCTGCTTTGCTGGAATCGATGAATTCCGTGCCCCCGTTCTACATATACCAGTTCAATGAACTCGTGTCCATGTTCGCCAATCGTTTGTTGCACATAACGCTTCACGCTGCAAGGAAATTCAGACTTCATATATATGTTGCTCTTGGTAATATGTTGAACGACATCGCCGCTCGTATCTTTCACTTGCGATTCACCTTCCCTCACGTACAGCCTTGTCGAAGCGTTCTCGATCAGGGTTGCTGCACCAATCCGACCAAGTCATGCCAACAGAAGACAAGATGGCTTCTATTCGTGCCCGGAATGGCAAGCCGGCCTGCTGCAGCTGAACTTCAATCGGGTCCGGTCGTCCGTCGAGCTTAGTGGCGATCCATTCGTCCAGCTGGCGTTGGAACGATGCCGTAAGTTCCGGCTGCTCTTCTGCCAAATTCACACTTTCCGTCGGATCCTGTACCAAGTCATACAACTCATGTGCGGGACGGGTGAACGGCCCTCCGTCATATGTGCGAATGTACTTGAACTGCTCGGTTCGAATACCACGAGCCGCTTGCCAGGCACATTCGCTCAGGAAGATCTGTTCATGCGTTCCATTCGTCTCCCCCCGTATCGCGGGCCATAGACTGCGTCCATCCATGCCAGCTGGTTCTACAAGCTTCGAGAGCTCAATGTCATCCGGCTCTTGGCTGCGGATCGCTTCCAGAAGCGTTGGGAATAGATCAACTTGCTGTACAATACCGGGAAC
>NZ_JBFUIX010000501.1:0-1279 GCF_056401635.1 Paenibacillus sp. P4_E11
GTGCTACCGAAGCTGCCATATCGCTGACAATCTTGATCTTCTCACTCTTGAATACTTCATCTCGCATATGAAAATATTTGTTGAGAAACTCGATTTTATATATGAATATCCCTGCGATAATTCCTTGCAGTACATATACCTCTACAGTGGCAAGAGGCTTATCATGCAATAAATCGAGACGATCAATCCAGGTAAAGTACAACGCGAATGTGACCAACTTAATCAGTGTACCGACCAATACGGCCATGCCGATTTTCCGATAAAGCGTCAGCATAGGGTAGAATCTTAGGGAATAGAGGACAATGGCGATCGTCGGCAGCAATGAAACCGTATACAACCAAGGGTTTGGTGCCCCCTGCAAATACCGATAAATTAGTACAGTCGCGTATAAGGGAACGGTGACTAGTGCACCCCCGTTCAGGGAGCCGATCACGATGACAATGGACCGAAAGTCGTAGGTAATGCCATTCAGTACGACTGGAAAGGACATCGTTAAGATCAAGGCAAAGGCGAAGAGGATATACAACAATAATCGATATAACACCAGGTTATTTTTGATTTTCTGAATATACGGGTAGAACAATAAGGGGAAGAATACAATTAAGATGTTTAACAGGAAATCTTTGAAAACACTTATCATGGATGCCCCCCATGTACGTAGCTCTCGTAGCTCTAATAACTATTACTATATCACACTATGATGCTAGTGATTCGATCTTTGTTGTACCCCGACCCCTTTTTTTCCCAAAATCATAAAATAAACCCGAACCTGTATGGTTCGGGTTTGACGTAATAGCATGAATTACTTTTTCAACAATTCCTTGGGTGCTTTCGGGTTATGTATCATCCATGGACTAGCTACGCTGACGAAGGCAACTGCAACAAGCGATAATACGGACGAAGCGTATTGAGCAGCTATTCTCTTCACATTACTCACCTCCTTTTCGTAAAATGGATTAGTGTAAGGGATTGTACGAAATAACCGATCGCAAGACTTGGACTCTGTATTAAGAAATTACTAGCAACGAGTACACATCCGAATACCTTCAAGTGGTTGTAATACTTCGGCGGAATTCTTGTATGTCCTTCAATATTAACAGGTGCATAAATCATGATCAGCAGTAGGCTGCTAATGGCGAATACGTTCATCACAGATCCTGCTACGGGGATATGGGGGAAAATAACGGCTATACAAGTTGAAGCAATCGTACACTTCACAGAAGAATCCAAATGGAAACCGCCCGTCGCAAATCTCAATAGAATGAATGCCAGTAAGAAG
>NZ_JBFUIX010000502.1:0-1274 GCF_056401635.1 Paenibacillus sp. P4_E11
AGACAGCGTTGTATATATTAATGGAAGTCATATCAAAAGCATCAGCGAAGATACTGGAAACACAAGTGGCTATTATGGCACGCCGCCAAGACACAGCAAATCTGCTAACTTCGTGCAAATGTTGCAAAGCCTGAAGCATCAATTCGTGCAAATCAACCGTGGAGGTCCAGAGAAAATCGAAGGATTCGTGGCCGAGGGCACACAGGATTACATGCTGCTCGTGCTTAACCGGGAACTCATCCGCATCCCTATGTTCCACATCAAGAGCGTCAGCGTAATGACTAAAAGCAGCAAAAGCTCAGGTAATAGCAACAACAAAAGCAACAGCAACAAAAGCAACAGCAAAAACAAAAGCAACAAAAGCAACGGCAACAAAAGCAACAGCAAAAACAAGAGCAATAACAAAAGCAACAGCAATAAGAACTCAAGTCGAAACAACAACAAAAAGAAAAACTAGCTTATGCTTCTCAATCACCGTATAAGGGGGGATCTCGATGCAGCCAATGAATTCACCAGTAGTCACTTCTATTCCTGGACCTAATGACTCCATCGCTCTCCCCTACGGGATTGAGGCGAGTTCGAATGCCTGAACTTGCAATCGGCATAACCCTTACCGTCTTTAGTTTGACGGTTCTTTTTCTAATATGGCGGCCGGGCGGATTGAATGAGTCCGTCCCCCCCGCTGTAGGTGCTGGAATACTCATTGCATTTGGAATCATTTCTTTCTCGGATTTACCCGCTATATTCCAGGTCGTCGGCGACACATCGATTATGATCTTATGTACTGTCATCATGTCGCTTGTGCTGGACAGTATCGGATTCTTCCGCTGGTCTGCCTACAATGTCATCCTTCAGGCAAGAGGCTCGGGAATCCGACTATACTGGCTCATTCTCCTACTCTGCTTTCTTATGACGCTATTTTTTAATAATGACGGAAGTATACTCATCACCACACCTATCATTATTCAAATCGTCACAATGCTTAATCTTAAAAATAATCAGAAAGTACCGTATCTGTTATCCGGTGCCATGATTGCTATAGCTTCAAGCACTCCAATCGGCATAGGTAGTCTCGCCGATCTAGTTGCACTGAATATTGTCGGACTTAACCTGAATAGCTATACAAATCTAATGTTCGTCCCTTCTATGATGGGGATTGGGATGATTGCACTAATGCTCTTCCTCTATTTCCGGCGGATCATTCCCCACCGAATCACCTTGTTTCTCCCACCGGACTTTTCTCCATTTCCGGAGAGCATTCCCCCTGCTTATTA
>NZ_JBFUIX010000503.1:0-1255 GCF_056401635.1 Paenibacillus sp. P4_E11
GCCCAGTCCTCCGGCGCTCTTCACGGTGCCGGAGAATAGCGTACCCGCTTCCGTAATGCCTAGATGGAGCGGATACTTGAACGCAGAGGCCGCTTTCGTATAAGCCGCTATAGCCATCGGTACATCCGAAGCCTTCAGAGACACGATAATATCGTGGAAATCCAGCTCCTCGAGAATGCCGATATGGAACAAGGCGCTCTCCACCATAGCATCTGGTGTTGGATACCCATACTTGTCCAACAAATGCTTCTCCAGCGACCCCGCATTAACGCCGATTCGGATCGGGATTCCCCGTTCCTTGCATGCCTTCACGACCGCTTCCACTTTCTCGCGACGTCCGATATTGCCCGGATTGATGCGGACTTTATCGATGCCGTTCTCAATAGCTGCGAGCGCCAATCGATGGTCGAAATGTATATCAGCTACAAGCGGGATATGAATTTGCTTCTTGATTTCCTTGATCGCTGCTGCTGCTTCCTGATTGTTCACCGTTACGCGGACAAGCTGGCAGCCTGCCTCCTCTAAGCGAAGAATCTCGGCAACCGTAGCTTTCACATCCGCGGTTTTCGTCGTACACATGCTCTGCATAATAACTTCATTACTGCCGCCGATCGTCAGTTCTCCGACTCGGACAGGAACGGTCTCTGATCTATGATACATGCGGAACTCTCCCATGGACGCCAAACATCCTCCCCCCTGAACGACAATCTGACATGGAGCATCAGACATTCGCACACTATGCGCATTCAGGCGGGAGGAAGGATCGGCTAGTTATTGGTTAGGCGCTTTCTTCTTTCTTATTGACGGAAATCGACTTGCCGTCCTTCGTCTTGAGCTCCGGCGCGATCTTCTCGAGTACAGCTTCCTTCGTAATGGTGCAATTAGTTACATCATCACGGGAAGGCACTTCAAACATCACATCCAGCATAATTCCTTCGATAATGGCCCGAAGTCCGCGAGCACCTGTATTACGCTTGATCGCTTCCTTGGCGATGGCGTCGAGCGCATCCACCGAGAAGTCGAGGGATACGTTATCCATTTCCAGCATCTTCTGGTACTGCTTCACAAGCGCGTTCTTCGGCTCGGTCAAGATACGAACGAGTGCCGGCTCATCAAGCGGCTCCAGTGTGGAGATGACAGGTAACCGTCCTACGAATTCCGGAATTAAGCCGAACTTCAGTAAGTCTTCCGGTAACACCATGGACAAATATTCGCCCGGCTTCAGATCGTTCTTGTGGCCTTCGCTGTTGAAGCC
>NZ_JBFUIX010000504.1:0-1252 GCF_056401635.1 Paenibacillus sp. P4_E11
GATCACTGGGTGGCGGATCAATGGGAGCTCTTCCCTCTGACCCAATCCTTTAAGACAAGAAGTGGCGAATTGTATGCGAAAAAGCGTACTACGTTGAAAGAGGGATACATGGTGCGTTACGCAGATGACTTCAAAGTCATCTGTCGAGACTACAAGACAGCCTACAAGTGGTACCAAGCTATCGTGTCTTATTTAAAAAACCGTCTAAAACTGGATGTTTCGCCTGAAAAATCGCAAGTTGTAAATCTGCGAAAGCGAGAATCTGAATTTCTAGGATTCACGATCCGAGCGAATAAAAAGGGTAAGATCAGAGTAGCGCATACAGGTATTAAAGCTAGTAAAATAAAGAAGCTCAAGATTGAAGCTAAAAATCGCATTCAAAAATTGAGAACTTCTCCAACGGCTCAAAATGCAATACTCTTCAATAGCTTTGTTTTGGGAATCCATAACTATTTCAATCGGGCAACGCATGTCAGTGTTGCGTTCTCACGTCTTGCCTATGACCTGCGAACCTTCATGTATAATTGTCTTCATCCAATCGGGAAATATGAACATCCAACTAACCCGCCGCCGTCCTATGGCAAATTCTATAGTTTGGGTTACAGAACGTTCAAAGTGGCCAATGTCTATTTATATCCGCTTGCCAACGTGAAAACAAAGAACACCATGGGTTACAGTCAAAATCTTTCACTTTATACAACGGCAGGAAGAGAACAAATACACAAAAAGCTTCGTCCGGATCTACGTCAAGAAATTCTTTCCTTGATGGAATCTAGCATCCCGAACCAAAGTGTGGAATACATGGATAATCGATTGAGTCGGTACAGTATGAAGATGGGGAAATGCGAAATCACTGGGATGTACCTTTTCGCATCAGACGTCTACTGCCACCACTATATGCCATTATATCTCGGTGGAAGCGATAAATTCAATAACTTGCGGATTCTCCATAAAGAGGTATATGAACTAGTCCACCATACACACAAAGAGACAATTGAAGTGCTCATAAATAGACTTGGTATTACGGACTTAATGAAAAGCAAGATTAATCAATACCGTAATAAATACGGACTTGAGCCAGTCTAACCTTCCAAATTTACGAGTAACGAGGAACTTATGATCTAGTACATTCTGTTAGATGGAACGCGGAGTGCTGGGAAACCCGCACGCTCCGTGTGGAGCAGGGGAAAAGCTGGAGATAGCATCAAAGGCTTACCTATTGCTACAATCCTTTAATGACCTCGACTTAGAC
>NZ_JBFUIX010000505.1:0-1245 GCF_056401635.1 Paenibacillus sp. P4_E11
GCATGGGTGACGGACGAGAATTTGTGATTACAGATCAAAGTGCAATGGAAATATCTGCAGAGGAAGGCCGTTCCATAAGAAATATCAATATTACGCCTTTCATAAAATGGATACCCAATAGTTCGGCTGAACAGTTTTCGACTGACTACGCCTCAGGTTCTACATCACAAGCCGCAAATATTATGGAGGCAATCAACTTCGGGTGTAAGCTTCTTCTTATTGATGAAGACAGAAGTGCGACGAATTTTATGATTCAAGACATCAAAATGCGTTCATTAATCAAGCATGAACCCATTACACCTTTTACGGAACGAGTCAGGGAGCTTTATGAGTCTGTTGGGGTATCTTCCGTTCTTGTTATTGGAGGTAGCGGTGAATTTTTGTCTGTTGCCGATCAAATCATCCTGATGGACAGTTTTGTGCCGAAAAACGTGACCCAGGAAGCAAAAAAATTATGTGAACACGACAAACCACGCGAACGCATCCCCCTTACAAAATGGGAGATAGAAAGAAAAATAACCAGCGATCACTTTTCGAGCTATCCACAGGGCAGTGGTACAGAAAGGCTGATGGTTTCAACCATGGGATACATGATGATAGGTGATGAACAAATTGATATCAGAGGACTTTACAATATCACATCACACGCCCAGCTTGCAGCTATTGCCTTTTTAATTCGAAAAATCGCTGTAAGTAATCAGGATCGCTTCATCTTTCTTCATGAAAAGATCAAAAAAGCTCTCGAAGCTATGGAGAGAGAAGGTGTGGATAGTGTATTTTCTTCCTTTTTTCCTGGTTTCGAAAGATGGCTTGAATTACCAAGAATTAATGAAGTATTATCTGTCATAAACCGAATGAAGCGTTTGAATTTTATTCAGCTTGAGCCCTCTGAACACCTCTAATTATGACATAAATATACGTTTATCCAATTAGGAGACGGGTTTAAGTGGAGGATGGCTGTAGGATAGACTCTGCGCTAACCTAAACAAAGGCCCCACTCGATATTGAGCAGGGCCGTGTCCGTGATAAAGAAGGAAATCAAGGGAATATGGATTAGTCTTCCATACAATGATAAGAATTAATGGTTTGCACGAAGAACCGCCTATACCAGTAAAGTCCTGCAAACATATTGTAATTTGTAGCTTGAGCATCGACGAAGGGGTGGATTCTTTTGGATTTCAAGAAAAGCAAATTACAATAGAAGATTTTGCTGCAGTAAAACGCGTTGACAAGGAATGCTATTCC
>NZ_JBFUIX010000506.1:0-1233 GCF_056401635.1 Paenibacillus sp. P4_E11
CCGTAATGGCTGTGCCGACCTGCTCACTACCGATAATGGTTACGGTGGCACCGATAAGAGGTACATGATTGGCTCCGTAGATCGTTCCTGTCACAGTACCGGTCTGAGGCTCCTCTACCAAGCCTTGTTCCAACCAAGCGGAGAACTGCTTCTGCGCCCGATGACCTCTTATGTCCGATTGTGATTGGGTAGTTTCGCCGAATACGATACTTTGCATCGAGAAAAGCATACAAAAGATCAATACAATCGAAATCCAATGTTTGATAATTCCCATCTGTCGCATATAATGCCTCCTCCTTATTTAACCGAACTTAATTGGGTCGTCAACCCTTCAAACTGGTCAATGCCATTCCTCAAATAATTGCTTGTGTGCAACTAAAATCAGGGCCGCTGCTTCGAACACTTCTTTGGGCAAGCTTGCCAGGGGAGAAATGAGCGGAATCACGATTATTGTAAACGCTTCCCATTTTTAGTAACCGTCCATTTTCAAGGTATCTCTCACCCGTTCATGCCCCCCTTCCAAACTTAACTCAAATCTACTTCTTTCTTCACATCTTCTATTGCATATTTATATGCTATTTCAATTTTACTTCTATAGTATTTACTTTTAAATGCATATTCTTATAATAAAGTATAGATGTTCTTTCATGAACGGCAGGAGGGGAAGCAGCATGKCGAAGCTTTGGCAAATCAGGTCGAAAGCGAAATATTATGTATATTGGAACAGAAAGAGCCAATTTTCCACAGAAACGGCCCAGTACGAGAAATGGTGCGCTTTTGCTGTGGAGGATGGGGAATTTGCTTATTGGATCGGGGATACAAGCGGAACTGCCGTTGCCGGGGATCTGGTGTTCTGTCCGCCCGGCGTCCTGTTTCGCCGGAAAGTGATCATACCGCTGTCGTTTCACTATTTTTACTTTGATTGGATACATGTCGATACAGGCGCTGTGGTGTTGGACGATGCGGAACTGGAGGGAAGCCTCTTCGGAAAAGCTTCCCTTACTGAAACAAATCGATTGAAATCGGCGTTCGCGTATTTGCGCTCCTTTAATCATACCGGGGCTCTCAATAATGTCTTGAGGTGGGTCGACCATTTGCTGGACGATCTGTTGTTTCTGCATGCTATGGAGCATCATCTGGTCCCGATGCATCTCGATCGGCCGACTTCGGATTCTTTGATGGATCAGGCCGCCTTATCGATCAAACGCCAAGCCTTCGCAGAAGTCAGCTTGC
>NZ_JBFUIX010000507.1:0-1231 GCF_056401635.1 Paenibacillus sp. P4_E11
CCCGACAAGTTATCCGTCCATGCAATCTGAGGCGTCAAATCCACGGAATCTTTATAGATACTGTTATCTCCCGGTACGGACACCGCGATCGACGGAGCTGTCTTGTCGATGCTAACGGATACTGTATGTGCTTGTTCCACGTTGCCTGCTTTGTCTACACTCCAATATACAAGCTTATGCACGCCTTCTTCCGACAATACAACGGAAGTTCCCGTTTGCTCAGCGCCATCGTCTACCGTGTAGTAGGTATTGGCTACACCCGATTCGTTATCGCTCGCGCTTAAGGTTACAGTGACATCTTGATTGACCCAGCCGCTTGGCGCATTATCCGTTGTCGTTGGCGGTTGATGTTCAATTGGGTTCACTGTAACATTCGCAGAAGCCGTAAAATTCCCATCTAAAGTTTTGACCGTCACTGTCGCCGTCCCAGGACGATTGCCGATCAGCGAAGCGCTGCTTCCTGTTGAGTTTATAGATACAACAGTTGGGTCGCTGCTTATCCACGATACTCGGGAATCGTTCGCATTCGCGGGCGTAACGGCAGCTGTTAATGTTCTGGTTTCGCCTTGAGTCATTGTTACGTTCTGTTGATCAAGAGTCACCCCGCTCACAGGGACGCGTTGAACGACTTGGAATGTCTTGCGATCCACTACCGTATAACCGTCATTGAGCAAAAAGAGTGCATCATAAGTGCCAGGAGCCAGTCCATTGTTTAAACTAACTCTTCCGGATCCAGACTTTAAATAACTCCATATCAAAGATACACCAGCACCTGGAGGAACAGCTCCGGTTCTGTAGATGCCGACCCAATCTTTCCCGTTTAACGCTGCCCCAGCATAGGATAGGGTAATGGCTTCCCCTTGGATGTACTGGGATTTGTCTAGTGTTATTTGGCCGGCAGCTACTCCAGCTGCTTTAACAGTTACGTTAATGCTTGTTGTCAATGGAACGCTGTTCGGGTTATCAACTCCGAGAKGCAGGGTTACGGTCCCTGGCACCGAGAAGGTCTGCACCGTCTTGATAGCCGGATCGTAGCTAACGCCGCTTAAATCCCAATTCACACTTGCATCCACATTTCCTCCATCGGTTGCAAGAATTACTTTTGTGGGCAATCCAAGAGCTTCCGCTGTCTTGGCCGTTCCGTTGTTCGCAGATACCGAGGCAGGCGCAGTGATGCTGTTTAAATTAACACTGTTAACATTAATTTCAATATCCTGCGACGAACGGTTAT
>NZ_JBFUIX010000508.1:0-1230 GCF_056401635.1 Paenibacillus sp. P4_E11
GTCTCCAGCAGGTTCAACAGACCTGAGGGAGACTCTTTTCAATACACTCGCTCTTAATTCAATTCTTTAGCCACTTCGTTATGCAAGACGAATTCGGTTATTTCTTTATAATTTTGCATTCTGCGAGTTATTTTCTCGGCGATTTCTTTTATAAACTCAGGGTTATTGTGGAAATCCATCAGCAGGTGCATCCGATTTTTATTCAAGTGAAGCTCGGTTTTAATGGCGATGGCAAGAAAATTTTTGTCTTCCATCTTCCCCAAATCGATAGTGTTCATAACACTTGCAGCCATTTGCAGCCCCTCGCTTTCTCATATATTACCAGAAAGATCACGCAATACCATATCTATCTCTCATTTTAGTATGAAATGACACATTTCTCAGCACATTTATGGTTCAACGTGAAGCAAACTTTATTTGCAACATGTTGCACGTTTATATTGCAACAAAAAAAGAGATTGGATACTAGTCGATTAATTCGACTAATATACAATCTCTTTTTTTGCTGGTAAAATATTGGTAGACTACTAGTACCAATAATATTTTACTACCAGTTCTGACTTGTTAACAGATTTGTTCATACCGTCAAGTACTGCTTGTCTCTCGAACGGTGATAATGAGGATAATAATTTGTTGGTATCGCTTTCACTTCTTGTTGACTGGAACTTTGCCAAACTCTTTATAACAGTTTGTAAATTTGGGGACCATGATACCGCTGCAACCATTGGAACACCTCATTTCTGTTGGAATAAGTACATTGTATATGATTCTTTCATTGTTAAAAAGAGGTGGAGAATATTTTAAGGAAATATTTAATAGTCTGCTCACTGATACTCTTTTTATCTGTTCAGTTATGGTTTATTCACCTTATTTTCAGTTATCCGGTACTCGGGATTAACCTTGAGGAAACCAATGAACATACTTGGGTGATTTCCTATTTTGATGGCAGAAATAAAGCGGATGAGCTTAATATGAAGACAGGAGATCGCATCGTAAAGATCGATAATATGGATCCGAGCAATTACCCTTCAGTAAAAAAATGGAGGACGATCTCGCAATCACAAACTATACTCTTTTCAAGAGATGGCAGAGAATATTTAGTATCTACTGAGGAGGTCAAACGATCATCTGCATATGATGTTCTGGCACTAGTAGGTGAAATTATATGTTTTCTTCTCGCTATCATACTGTATGTAAAGATGAAACATTCCAAATCTGGCATTTATCTTG
>NZ_JBFUIX010000509.1:0-1230 GCF_056401635.1 Paenibacillus sp. P4_E11
GTTCATTTCGGTGCTGCAGGTGACGGAGTGACCGATGATACGGTGAGGATCCAAAGGACCATTGATGCTGCGGTGGCGGCAGGAGGTGGCATTGTATGGTTCCCACCTGGCCGCACTTACATGGTATCGATGTTAAACGTGCAATGGGGACTGACATTCGAAGGATATGGCGCTATCGTGAAACGGTTGCCGAATCAGGGGAAGTGGACGCGAACGTTCACAACGCCGAATGATAATACGTACAATGGGACGGAGGATTCGCCCCCTTTGGTTTTCAAAGGATTGACGATTGACGGAAATCGCCAAAATCAAGGGGAGTACAACCGTTACCAGCTTGAGCAGGCACACCTTATTTTCGTAATGGGAAGCCGGCAAAGCACGGGTAGACTCCGCGTATGGGTGGAGGATTGTCATTTTAAAGATGGTGTTGCCGATGCAATCAGCATCTACAATAACGTTTCCGCAAAAGTTTCGAACTGTACGGCTGTAGACTGTTTTCGCGGAGGTCTGGTCGTAACCGGCGGCTATACCGACGTACAAGTGACGAACTTCAAAGCCCATGGAGCTATTCACTCTACCGGAATCGACGTGGAGGTTGACGGCTATGGCTACGGGCAGTCTTATGCAGTCGATATTATGGTCGACAATCTGTTTCTGCCTGACGGCGATTTCGATGTATCGATCCAGGGCGGCTCTACATTCGTCGGAAATAACATCATCGTCAGCAAACCGTTTTTCAATTTGTATGCAGACCAATCGATGGTGAAGATATCCAATTCCGTATTTCATGTAGGCATCAAGTCGGATGAGGCAAACCGGATTATAGCTGCGACGGATGTTACCTTTGAAAACTGTACCTTTGTTGCTGACACTTCAGGGGCTGTTACCGGAACTCCTCAAACGGTTGCCTGCGTTCATTTTTATCCGTATAACCGAAAAGACTGCAGAATCAAATTTAACAATTGCGATTTCAAACTCGATCCTTCGATTCGGGAAGGGGACACCGTGTATGCCGTCTACTTCGTAGCTGACAAGCTAGAGAATAACAATCAGATCGTACTGAACGGCTGTCATGTTGTGAAAGGGTTTGATTACGGGCTCTATATGGAGAAAGGAGGCACGGTTGTCGTTCAAAATTCAACAATCGATGCGGATACCGGTTTTTACTTAAACAGTGCGGATGGCGGATTCAATCTGGATGTAACGATCGACGGTTTATCGGTAAATAAC
>NZ_JBFUIX010000510.1:0-1228 GCF_056401635.1 Paenibacillus sp. P4_E11
CAGCAACCCCGACTGTAACGTGATAATTGTTGAGTTGATTAGGTATCGAACTCATCCCCTGTACGAGATAGGTAAGTAATTGAGCAAACGCTACTAATCCACCTGCTGTAAAAGAACCATGAATGACCATATATCCGCCAAGCAGGAAAAAGAGTAAGAACGGGACGGTTTGCACGAGCATTCCTACGGAACCTATGGCCGCCTTTCGCTTCTCAACGATCAAGGATATGGCTAACATCTGATCGAGCGCTGCTTTGTATTTAGCTAATAAGAATGGAACCAAGTTGTAGGATTTAATCATGTGGATGCCGTTGATGGTGTCTTGAACCGTAGAGTTGGATTTCGCTAAGCTTCGTTGAAGTCTCGAGGAGTATTCGGTTAATGGACGACTAATCGAGTTGGTCACTATAGCCATAAGTGGGAGTAGAATCATGCAGAACAACAACAATTTCCAATTTAAGAAAGCCATCACGATTATACCTGCACTCACTCGAACGAGTTGAAACACAATTCCCATGAGATCATTCTTGATGAAGTTCTCAATCGCCGTGACACCATTGGTCATTCGGGATATGAGATCTCCTGAATGATGCGCTTCCATATAGGAGACTGGCAACTGATCCATATGTGAACTGAACGTGTCTTTCATATCTCGGGCAGCATAGGCACTGTAACGACCGGATGAGTACGCTTCCAAGAAGTTAACGATTATTCCGACAATGACGAAGACAATCATATATTCAATCGATCGGCTCAACTCCAACCGGTTACCCGACAAGGAAGCGTCCACCAACACATTAATCAGATAGACTAGGAATATATCATTAGCCGCATTCAATATGGTGCATAACAGCTTCACGACTACCCAGCCACGATAAGGTTTAAGAAAATGGAGCACTCTTTGCGGAGCGAACTTGTTAGGCATTCAGTCTACCTCGAATTTCATCGATTAGCTTGGATTTCTCATCTTCTGAAGTGCAATTCTGTAGTTTCCTTACAGCCACTGGGAGGATCCAAGCTTCTATCTCTTCAGTCTTCATCCCAGAGATCTTCATATACTCATTCAGAAATACGTCGATCATCGAATGACGAGCGGCATTCAACAGATCAGCAATATAGGTCGGGGTATCAGAGGGGATTGTACCGTATTTATGCAAAAGAATGAATTCAGCAATATCAGCAGCAGGATTGCCTGTGGTTGCCCCCATCCAATCGATCAGTACTGGAC
>NZ_JBFUIX010000511.1:0-1221 GCF_056401635.1 Paenibacillus sp. P4_E11
GCCTTCATCCCTGCATGGTGCCCGGCAACCCGCGGCAGTCCTCTCCGCTTGGCCCATCTCCCATTACCATCCATAATGATGGCGATATGCTGAGGTATATTATCGCGGTCCAAGGAGGCCGGCTTCATCGATTTCTCCGAATTGGACAACCATCGTTTGAGTCGTTTCAACATGCTTTTTTCCCCCACATAAATCAACGTTGCGCATGCCTGACCGGCTTAGCTTTTCAAGAAGTATCCTGTATTAGACAAAAATCCCCAATCAACAGGGGACTCTATCGCTACACTATACTTCCATTATTTCCTTCTCTTTGGCGGCCAACACTTTATCCACTTCAACAATATACTTATCGGTCGTTTTCTGAACATCGTCCTGATGACGTCTGGACTCATCTTCGGATACACCGTTCTTTTCCAGCTTCTTAATATCATCATTCGCGTCGCGGCGAATGTTACGAATTGCAACTTTCGCTTCTTCCCCGAATTTCTTCGTCATCTTCACGAGATCCCCACGGCGTTCTTCCGTTAATGCCGGGATCATCAGTCGAATCGTAAGACCGTCGTTAGAAGGTGTTAAGCCTAACTCCGATTTCTGAATGGCCTTTTCAATAGCAGAGAGCGAGGATTTATCCCAAGGTTGGATCAACAATGTTCTGGAATCCGGTGTATTAATGTTAGCTAGTTGATTGACTGGCGTCATGGAACCGTAATACTCCACTTGAATGCGATCCAGCAATGAAGGCGTTGCTCGTCCGGCACGCAGGGAGGCCAGCTCTTTCTTTAACGATCCGATAGCTTTTTCCATACGTTCTTCAGCATTCTTCTTAATCGTTTGCGGCATTAGTCGATACTCCCTTTCACTATCGTTCCGATTTTCTCACCGAGCACGACGCGCTTGATGTTGCCTTCCTCTGTTATGGAGAATACGATCAACGGGATGTTATTGTCCATGCATAAGGAGGAGGCTGTGGAGTCCATGACCCCTAGATTCTTGTTCAGCACTTCCATATATGTGAGCGTTTCGAACTTCTCGGCGGTAGCGTCTTTAAACGGATCGGCGCTATATACACCGTCTACTTTATTTTTGGCCATCAAGATGACTTCTGCTTCAATCTCAGCCGCTCGCAATGCAGCCGTTGTATCGGTCGAGAAGTAAGGGTTACCTGTACCGGCAGCGAAGATGACGACACGACCTTTCTCGAGATGCCGAATCGCTTTACGG
>NZ_JBFUIX010000512.1:0-1220 GCF_056401635.1 Paenibacillus sp. P4_E11
CCGTGCTACCCTTACGAACAAACGGAGCATACAAGAGCAGGAACAACACGAACGCAACGCCCTCGAGCGATAGCAAATACCACGGATAAGGTCCAAGCCAATCGAGAAGTGAAGCAGTCTCCGGTTTGCGAGCTACGAACATATAATTGCCGCCAGTAGCGCGATTGACGAGGAAGACCATAACTAGCAGCACATTGAGGACAGCCAYTGTCAAGCCGATGGATTTGAATGTCGGTCGATAGTTTTCAACCCATACCATATAGAGCACGGCAAGGATGATCGCGATATGGGCAGCAAAAAACTCGAGGAACAAGTAGTGGGGAAATGCATACCCCAGTACGGGAGTGAGCATCGCTTGCATGGCTCCTCCGATCCCCGTGAAGTACGCGATCTGGAACAACAGACGGATTCTGAACACCAGCATGAAGACGCACAAATACAACGAGATGCTGCAAAGTTCGAGCGGCAATGAGGTTCTCAGACTATAGACGCCTTCCTCCACGTACCACGCATTCAATGAAACTTCGCACAACACCAGGACAGACGCAAGCCCATACCGGACGATATCGCTTCTCCTCCCGATCTTCAGCCAATCCCGAGCCATGTATAGCAACACAATCGACACAGCGAACAGCATAAGGACGATCCAATGTGATATGGAATAGGGAACAAATGATGCTAGGTCATTCACATCGAAGAAACGGTGCATGAGCTACATACCCCCTGTACTTGTGTTCTATCTATATGGACAGTTTATCATGAATTAACAATTGCTGGACTATCCGAATAAGAAGAAGCCCATAATGGTCTATAGAGAGCATCAAGTGGAGGGCGTACATAATGAAAGATAGGCACGAGCGGACATCGCTCCAACGGAGACTTATAATCGGATTGTTAGGAATGGTATCGTTGCTGGCGGTCTTGGGTGGGAAGCTGTTCCACATTCAAGTGTTGGATCCTGGTAGTTACTCCCAGTGGGACGTTGATCTAGTCCACAATTCGGTGGCGCAGCGAGAAACTGGAGTTGAGCTGGATAGTGGCCGTGGGAATTTCGTGGATCGACATGGGATCCCGATTACAGGGGAGAAGGTTCAGGCACTTGTTGTATTCCCGATGAAATCGCAGCTGGCTGGACGCGAGGCAGATGTAGACAGGCTGCTAGAACTGCTTGGATCGAACCGGGAGAAGTGGAGCCTGTTTTATACCGGACTGGTGCAGCC
>NZ_JBFUIX010000513.1:0-1204 GCF_056401635.1 Paenibacillus sp. P4_E11
GCCCTACTACATTGAAAAACTGAAAGTCGCTTACGTCAAGAAGCTTGGGAATGAATACATCAAGAAGCTAAACAAATTTATCGTATCAGATTGTTCCCTGGAAGAAATCTCAACAACCCTTCGGAACGGGGTGAACGTGGACCTTCTCGAAAAAGATACCAAACTGACGATCATGCCAGAGGATTATGCGGGGGAACACTTTAACGGGATTATGGAACGAGCGAAGAATCCTGAAACGAAGAAGGGGATTCACTTTCAGAACTATCCAGAGTTGAACAATACGTTCTACGGGCTGCAGGGTGGAGATTTAATTCTAGTATGCGCTCAGTCCGGTCACGGTAAGACTGCATTAGCCTTAAACATATCGGATGACTTCTCCATTGACCAAGGGTTTACCGGATACTACGCCAACGCAGAAATGCGAGAAGAAGAACTAACGATGAGGATCGCCTCAAAACGCGCCATTATCCCTACACAAGAAGTCATGTCAGCTAATTTCATGGAAACTAAGCAGATGGAAGCACTGGTAAAGCTATCCGATCAATACGATCTGATGGGGAAGAAGAATCTGATCCTTTCAAGGATCCCGATTATGTCCATCAGCTCCATCAGGCGCGGATACAAGAAGCTGCTCAATGCGGGTAGAAAACCGGACTACATCCTAATTGACTACATAGGGCGCATGGAGCTGGAGAGAAAAGAGGCTGGATTGACAGAATGGCAGAAGCTTTATCTGTTGTCAGAGGACATCAAGACACTAGCGATTGAGCTGGACGTTCCGATTATCGCCTTGGCACAGCTTAACGATGACGGTCAAATCGAAGGCGCGAAGAAAATGAAGAACGCATGTGACGGAGTGCTTTTCTTCCAGCCGGTAGAGGAAGAGGACATGAAGTACATGAACCAAGCGCAAAAAGATTATGCCAACTACAAAATAATCAAATTCAAAGTCAGAAGGAACGACAACAGTAAGCCGATCTACATCAACTTCACGAAAAAGTATCAACGAATCGCGGAGGTGTTCTGATTGGATGGATGAAACCCTAGAATTTATCGAGAAAGAACAGGCCACGTTTGCTCGATACTTGGATATGGCAAAGGAACAGAAGCAAATCACAGACACCTATTACCACTATGCCAAAGAAAAAACATGCGAATGCGACGATTGGACCGGAGCCAGCACATACTTCATTGACCTATTGAC
>NZ_JBFUIX010000514.1:0-1202 GCF_056401635.1 Paenibacillus sp. P4_E11
CCTTAGCGGATAGTGGTCAGACGTTTACTGACGATGCAATTGCTCGTAAAGTGACACTCTTCGTGCAGCCATTCGCAAGCAACGATGTTACGGCAAGCTCGGCTACGAACAACTATTTGTTGTGGGGTGGTATAGGCGCCGCAGCTCTGATTCTTGCTGGTCTAGGCGGATACTTGATGCGCAGAAGAAAGCAAGCTGAAATAATTGAAGAAGAGATTCCAGCTCCAGTTGTAGTAGAGTTGCCGACGATTGATATGGAGAATGCTTCACCAGAGAATCAGATGCGCAAACAGTTGGAATCACTCGCGAAGAAGAAGCCAGAAGACTTTGTGAATCTGCTTCGTACTTGGCTTGTTGATGAATAGGGGGAACTTTCGTGGCCAAAGGGGCACAACTGCCGAATAGTTTGACAGGGCGCCAAAAAGCGGCAATTTTGCTAATTAGCCTAGGTCCTGAAGTATCTGCGCAAATTTTCAAACATTTGCGGGAAGAAGAAATTGAGCAGCTAACATTGGAAATCGCTAATGTCCGCAAAGTAGATGCTTCAGAGAAAGAAAGAATATTAGCGGAATTCCATCAAATATGCTTGGCTCAAGAATACATCTCACAAGGCGGTATTTCGTACGCCAAAGAAATATTGGAGAAAGCGCTTGGTTCCGGCAGAGCGATGGACATTATAAACCGTCTGACGGCAACGCTTCAAGTGCGACCATTTGACTTTGCAAGAAAAGCAGATCCCGGGCAAATCCTGAACTTTATTCAGAATGAGAATTCGCAGACGATTGCGCTGATCTTATCCTATTTGCAATCCGAGCAAGCTTCTATCATCTTGTCTTCCTTGCCACAAGAGAAGCAGGCTGAAGTAGCTAAGCGAATTGCGATGATGGACAGTACGTCACCGGAAGTTATTACACAGGTCGAGCGAGTCTTGGAACAGAAGCTTTCTTCCACAGTGACGCAGGATTACACATCGGCAGGTGGTATCGAAGCGATCGTTCAAATCCTGAACGGTGTCGACCGTGGGACTGAACGTACGATTCTCGATTCTCTGGAGATCCAGGATCCCGAGCTTGCCGAAGAAATTAAGAAGCGGATGTTCGTCTTCGAAGATATTGTCAATATTGACAACCGCTCGATTCAACGTATTATTCGCGACATTGAGAATTCCGATCTTCAGCTTGCACTCAAGGTGGCTAGTGAAG
>NZ_JBFUIX010000515.1:0-1202 GCF_056401635.1 Paenibacillus sp. P4_E11
CTGACTGATACTAGTATTGTAACGTATTCCGGGATGACGGAAAAGTCCAATATATCGTCTGCTTTGTGTAAATATTTTGAGCGGGGGGACTGGTATTCTTACATTAGAAGGCCTTAATCGAATACAAGGAGACGATACGATATGAGTAACGAAAATGTTCAAAACTTACCCGAGATCCGTGAAGATTATCCGATTAACGAGAGCCAGAAGAACGAGTTTCAACAAAACGGTCACCTAATCTTAAGAGGGGTGGCTAGTTCGGCAGAGGTGAACGCCTACCGTCCGCATATTGTTCAAGCGGTGAAAGAGATGAATACCCAAACGAAACCGCTAGGAGAACGAGATACGTACGGCAAAGCGTTCATCCAAATCTCGAACATATGGGAGCAAAAGGAAACGGTAAAACGGTTCGTAGTCGCACGCAGATTCGCTAAGATCGCGGCCGAGCTGATGGGGGTAAGCGGCGTGCGGATCTACCACGATCAGGCTCTATTCAAGGAAGCCGGAGGTGGCCATACCCCTTGGCACCAGGATCAAATCTACTGGCCGCTCGATACGAACAACACCGTTACGCTGTGGATGCCATTAGTCGATATTCCCGAGGAAGTCGGGTCTATGACCTTCGCTTCCGGCTCTCACCGCAAAGGCTACATTAATAAGATGGAAATATCCGATGAATCGCACCGAACACTCCAAGAGTATATTGAGGGACAACGATTCCCGTTGGCGAACTATGGGGGCATGGCAGCGGGAGATGCCACGTTCCATTACGGCTGGACGCTTCACAGTGCACCAGGCAATCCGACCGAACAGATGCGCGAGGTGATGACGATCATCTACTTCGCAGACAATACGAGAATACTTGAGCCCGACAGCAACGCTCGCCGTAGGGACTTGCAGAGATGGATGCCTGGTTTAGACGCGGGAGATATAGCTAATAGTGAGTTGAATCCGTTGGTATATTCGGACCAAGATTAGCTATGAAGGCAGTATAAGCTTATCGTTCAAGTCATCGTTAAGGTGGATAACGAGACTGTTGATTCATTCTTGATTGAAGCAAAAACGGCCGTTCCAAGTGAAAAAGGACCCCAATACGCTCAAACATCTTGTTTGAACCTCTTTGATTGTATAGGGGATTTCGTGGTATGGAGGTTCAAGCCAAAACTCGCCGGGGTCCTCTTTTTCACTTTCCACTCCTGTGT
>NZ_JBFUIX010000516.1:0-1193 GCF_056401635.1 Paenibacillus sp. P4_E11
ATCTGAGGGAACGGTTCTTCCGAGCAACAACACGCCTATACGTGGTCAAGGAGACATTCACACGTTTGGTTTACCTGAGCCTAATATAGCCCCACCAACACGCGCTAGAGTAGAAACGAGGACAAACCCTTACGAAGCTAAATTACAGCAACTATTCAATGCTGCACGTCAAACTGATCTTCCACCAGGACGAGAAAGAGAAGCGCTAGATGACCTGTGGAGTCGTATGGCAGGACCGAATGACCCGGGATTGGATGAGCTGATTGATCTGGCTTATCCATCCGGATCACCACGCCGGGAAGTTAATCCGGATGTATTGAAGGAAGCCAGAACACGRCAATCAGCGAGAGAAGTTGCGGGAGTTCCTTCACCTGTGAAATCCGCATCAGATCGATACACGCCATACATTGGTGCTGTAGAACCTCCAATCGAGAGAGTAGGAAGGGCGGCGAACGTTGAAGTTAAACCGACAACACCTCGCCGATTGGAACCAGGGAATCCGACAATAGCAGTATCACCCGAACAAGAATCAGAGCAAATCCTGAAGGCAGTTTCTCAACCACGAGTAAGGGATYGGGTCTATTCTTACCTGGACGAAGCAGAAAAATCGGCACGGGAACGCATTTCCAAACGCCGCAATATAGGGTTCGTCCCAACGGGTGGAAATGAAGTAGTTGACTATGCGATTATAGGTGCGGCTAAACTTGGGAAAGGTACCATCAAGCTTTCTGATTGGACGGAAGAAATGGTCAAAGAGTTCGGAGAAGGTTTCCGAAAGACTGCTCCAAACGTATACCGACAATCAAAAGAGTATCTGAAGCAACAGGAACGCAAAGCATCCAAAGAAGGTCAAGCCGCTCAACTGTTCAATGAAAGCGGTCATGGCGATGCATCAACCTTTGACCAAAAAATAAGCCGAACACCGACGAAGCGTAAAGAGCCGTTTAGCAAACGATGGGAGAGAATTCGCACTCAGTTGGTTGATGATATGGCTCCACTTGAAGGGTTGGAAAAGCGTGTTAGAGGTCGTCTAGCAAGCGCGGAAGACAGTTTATATAAAGCTGCTAGGATGTTTAAAGGCGTTCCTGAGAAAGCATCTCAGATCGTCACACAGAGTCTAAAACCCATCATTGATACAATTGAAAAAGCGGGGTACACATCGGAGGATTTAGGAAGGTTTGCTCTCGCAAAAC
>NZ_JBFUIX010000517.1:0-1193 GCF_056401635.1 Paenibacillus sp. P4_E11
CAGCTATACAGAACGCACAGATTGGAACGAACAATGCGTTAGTACAATTGGGATCAAAAGGTGTCGCAAACTCCTCTATGGCTGAAGACAGAGCTGGTCAGATACAGCAACGGGAACTAGGCAAAGTCACGACGAACGTGCTGCCCCAGCTGATTCAGCAAGCGTTCCAACGGTACATGGACAGCGCGAACCGGGACTATCAAACCCAACAAGCGAATTACGGTGTGGGACAAGATCAGATTCGCAACCAATCGGCGCTAGCGGATCAGTTGAACAGATACGGGCAGCAGGAGCTAGACAACACCTATCGAGATCAGGTATTCGGAGAGACGAAGAAACAGAACAACATCGACGCTGCATATAAAGTTGGCCAACAGTTGGGCCGTGTGATCCAGCCTAAGGATGATTACAGCAATCTGTATAATCAAGATGATGCGCCGCTTAATCAGCAAGCGCAACAAATTGAATACCAAAAAGCACGAGATCTGATTGGCGACGAACAATACAAGGAAAAATTCGATGAAGACGTGCGTAGATTTGGGCTTGAATATGCGATGAAGCAAGCAGAACAAGCAAATGTTTTTGCCAATCGGTCAGCAGACAATGCACGTGCTAAGGAGTCGAGCCAATTAGCGAAGGATAAGTTCGCGTTTGATAAGGAGCAGGCGAATAAATCGAAACCGGTTACTCTCCAGGATGTTTCAAAATATGCGAATGGCGTTGCGAGGTATAAAGACGGGGAGCTGCTTAACCCAAATGAGGTAGAATCTGCAATCCTATCATATGATTTGCCTGAGTCTGAGTTGATGAAGTTGTATGCGACCTATGGTCTGAAATGGGGTGAGTGAAATGGCTGAATCCTTTGCGGAACGAAGACGCAGAGAACTGGGGTTAAGTGGTTCGCAGCCGACACAGACGGAACCGACACCAACAAGCGAACCGAGTTTTGCAGAACGCCGCCGAATGGATCTAGGGTTGATACCCAATACACGACCAGTTGTTACGCCGCAACAACGTATGATGAATACAGAGTTGTCCGACCAAGCACAGTTAGAAAATCAGTCCAGGAACAACACCGATTCAGTAGAAACATACCGAGAGCAAATTGCCCAAAAACAGCGGCATATGATGGACATCGAACAATCCGATGCGGCGCAATTGGAGAATCAGTCGCGGAACAACGCAGCATTGGT
>NZ_JBFUIX010000518.1:0-1189 GCF_056401635.1 Paenibacillus sp. P4_E11
CATTAAAACCACATGCCCCACCTCTGTTTTCCTTGAATCTGACCCAATCGACGAAACCGCCAGACTCTATGCTGTCTACTGTGTAGACATTTTCTTCAACCAATCCGAAGAATACCGCCTCGTCTCTATCAAATTGCGAGCCACGTTCATTCAAAAACACTACCTTGTCACCTTTTTTCATGCTCTTCATCCTTTCTCCGGATCGACCGAATTACCCAATGAAATGGAGGCCGTATAAGGTGACCAATAGTCATATTTAGGTAATCGTGGTATTATTAGCGTTGTTATGCTCCTTGCTGCTGTTGTTTCATTAACCACCTGAAGAATTGCTCACGTTCAACGCGCATCGATTTACCTAACTTAATCAGCGGAAAGTCTTTTTGATGCATGAGCGCATTTGCTTTCGACTTGGACACTTGCAGAATGTCCATGATGTCTTTACAAGTAAGGTAGGATGGATAAGCATTGAACTGTCCTGGTTCAGGTTGGCGACCAAGGAGATCCTTTGCTTCGTTCAAAAGTTCTAGGAGTTTTTCTGTCATGGTTTAGGCTCCTTATGCTGTTTTTTCATTCTTATGACGAGATTCTCGTCTTACATCTGCAAAAAAAAGGTCCATACTAAATCCGAGAACATCTGAAATCAACTTAGCAGCATGACCACTAGCATTTGCTGATCCTTGTTCGATTCCCGCATAGTAACTACGAGAAATTCCACAATGCTCAGCTACTTCTTTCTGCGTGAAACCCTTGATCTTTCTGAATTGTACAAGCCAGTGTCTCATTTTGATTACTCCTCTCTGACGACATTCTCGTCAATCTCTAAACCTAGTATACGACGAGTTTCTCGTCATTGTCAACATGATTTATACAAGTTTTGACGATTATCTTGGAGTTCGTTTAATGTTGAGTATTTCGTCATTATAATAATAGATAAAAGGAGGGAAATAAGTTGTTGAATAAACGGTTATTAGATCTTAGGAAGGAACACAAATTAACCCAACAAGAGTTATCCTCCAGATTGGGTATAGCCAGAACTACATATTCGGGTTATGAGTTAGGGACTTCCGAACCAGATAACGTAACACTAGAGAAAATAGCTGATTACTACAGGGTAACAACAGATAATCTTTTAGGTAGAGATGAAAGGCCATCGGAAGAAACAGAAGCAGACGCAAAAAGAAGACAAGGG
>NZ_JBFUIX010000519.1:0-1186 GCF_056401635.1 Paenibacillus sp. P4_E11
ACTCATATGTGATTCTCGGGGGATTGAATCATACATTCAATCCGAATATAAAGCTTATAAGCCAAACACTTGTTTCATTGCCTACGGTGCTGATGTGGCCCCTTCATCACTAGGCGACCAGTCACCACAAGTAATCGATTGGTTTCACAGACATGATATTCATACCAAGGAGTATTACTTAATTGTTGGGAGATTTGTCCCAGAAAATAACTATGAGCTGCTTATAAAGGAGTTTATGGCATCGAATTCAGCCAAAGATTTAGTTATTATCTCCAACGTTGAACAGAATGACTTTTATATGAAGTTGCTATCAACTACTCGCCTGAATGAAGATAAGCGAATAAAGTTTGTAGGCACGGTATACGATCAAGAGTTGCTAAAAAAAATTAGAGAAGAAGCGTATGGCTACTTGCACGGACATGAGGTTGGTGGGACCAATCCATCCTTATTAGAAGCCCTTGCTTCTACTAACGTGAACTTGTTACTGGATGTTGTCTTTAATCGAGAAGTGGGGGATGATTCAGCCTTGTACTTTACAAAGGATCTCGGATCGTTGGCCAAACTGATTGATAGGGTTGATGCTCTTCAAGAGAACGAAATAAGTAGGCTTGGGGAACTAGCTAAGCAACGGATAGGTCAGGAGTACTCGTGGAGTCACATTATTAATGAATATGAAACGTTATTCAGTTCAACCAAACGTACTTGAAATGATAATACAATGAATGGGGAGGAGGAGAATATGAAAGGCATCATATTAGCCGGAGGCAGTGGTACAAGATTATATCCCCTTACGAAGTCGGTTTCCAAACAATTACTTCCGATCTATGACAAGCCGATGATCTATTACCCACTTTCCATCCTAATGTTGGCGGAAATTCGCGAAATCTTGATTATTTCTACGAATGAAGATACTCCGAAATTTAGGCAATTGCTTGGTGACGGAGCTAGTATTGGACTCTCTTTATCGTATGCAGTTCAGCCCTCTCCAGACGGAATTGCACAAGCTTTCTTGATTGCCAAGGACTTTATAGGGAGTGATTCTGTAGCCCTTATTCTCGGGGATAACATCTTCCATGGACACGGGCTCACGGATATCCTGCGGCGTGCTGTTAGTAGACAGGGTGGGGCGACGATCTTCGGATATTATGTGAATGATCCAGAGCGATTCGGAGTCGTTGAGTTTGAT
>NZ_JBFUIX010000520.1:0-1180 GCF_056401635.1 Paenibacillus sp. P4_E11
TCGCTCATCCCTGCTTTATGAGCTTGATCCACCCGGTATGACAGGAAGGTTTTCCATTTCTCAAAGCTTTGCAGTACCGTAGACATGATAACACTCTCCTTCGACATTATTGTAAAGCAGCAGTTGCAGTTGTAGGATGGGCATTATTCAACCCGATTATTCTCCTGCAATACCACCAATATGAGGAAGGTTACCTGTATCAAGTCAACCAGCCGCCATTAGGACTAATGATCTGTCCTGTAATATAACTGGATTCTGGTAAAGCTATAAAATACACGAGGGAAGCGATCTCATCCGGCTTAGCGAATCGACCGACTGGAATTTCGTCCTTGAGCGCCTGCTGTTCATCCGTATTCAAGTGATTATTCATCGACGTCTCGACTACGCCAGGTGCAATTGCGTTCACCGTCACACCGGACGGAGCGAGCTCCTTGGCGAGCGATTTCGTGAAGGCATTGACCCCACCCTTAGCTGTCGAATACACGACTTCGCACGAAGCGCCTGCTATCCCCCAAATGGAGGAAACGTTGATGATCCTGCCATACTTTTGCTGTACCATATGAGGCATGAACAGCTGGGAGCATAGGAATATACCCTTGAGATTAATGTCCATTACCTGATCCCATTCTTCTTCCTGTACATCTGCAAGCATGCCGTAATGAGAAACTCCAGCATTATTCACTAAGATGTCCGGTACCATGCCATGCTGTTCCATCTTCTCCTTCATCCGCTGCAACTGCTCTTTGGATCGAAGGTCTGCAGTTACGGTCAGTACCTTAACCCCATAGGCCATACAGGCACGCGCTACTTCATTAGCTGCTTCGTGGGCATTCAAATAATGAATCACCACATGCATGCCCACTGAGGCAAACCGTTCCGCAACAGCCGCTCCAATTCCCCGGCTTGCACCGGTTATGAGCACAGTCGTCTCGGACAATGGCTTGTTCATGAGGATACTGGCCCTCCCTCTGGGCTCTGTACGACACAGAATGCTAAGCGATCGAAGTTAACATGCTCCGCAAGTCGTTGGTTCGCATCCTCAAGCGTAATGCTCTCATATACGTCAAGCACGTCGAAGAGATGGGTACCTTTAAATTCATACTTCGTATATTCATTGGCCATGGATTCGGCTGAATTCAACATTCTTAGGAAAGCTCCAATTTTTTTGCGCTTGCTGCGT
>NZ_JBFUIX010000521.1:0-1179 GCF_056401635.1 Paenibacillus sp. P4_E11
GAAGTCACATTTAATAATGTCACGATGATGTTTTCTCAGCTAATGTATGAATTACTGATATTACTTGCTCCCATATTCCTGATAGTCGTTGTAGTGGCTTTCATGGCGCTATACTTCCAAGTCGGGTTTATGGTAACCGGTGATCCGCTCATACCGAAGTTTGACAAACTCGATCCGATTAAAGGAACAGCCAATCTGTTCAAGATTCGTGCACTCGTGGAGCTGACGAAATCAATTTTGAAAATAGTCGTAATCGGTCTGGTCGTCTTCTTCACGATATGGAATGAAAAACAGCAAATTATTCAAATGGCACAATGGCCTCTAATCAAAACGTTCGGGTATACCGGACAGTTGATTCTGATGCTGGGTCTGAAGATTGCTCTTATCTTACTAGTGCTTGCCTTGTTCGACTATTTCTATCAAAAGTATGAATTTGAGAAAAGTCTGAAAATGTCAAAGGACGATATTCGACAAGAGTATAAGAACACGGAAGGCGATCCGCTCATCAAAGGAAAAATACGTGAAAAGCAAAAACGGATGGCCATGCAACGCATGATGCAGGACGTTCCTAAGGCAGATGTAGTCATAACGAATCCAACACACTTTGCCGTTGCGATGAAATATGACCCGAAGCAGTCGGAAGCACCTGTTGTCGTTGCGAAGGGGATGGATTACATCGCCTTGAAAATACGCCAAGTTGCCAAGGACAACGGCGTAGTTACGATGGAAAACAAGCCGCTAGCACGGGCGTTGTACGATCAGGTGGAAATCGGGCAAACGATTCCCGCCGATTTGTTTCAAGCCGTCGCTGAAGTATTGGCTTATGTATATAAGCTAAAAGGAAAAGCGAAATAAGAAGGGAGGCCGTCCATGAAAACAAGAGATTTAGTCATTCTTACCGGGATAATCGGCATTATCATGATGATGGTTATTCCCATTCCTCTGTTTCTGCTCGATTTCTTGCTCATTATTAATATTTCAATTGCATTAATCATTATATTGATTGCTATGAATACGCAGGATGCGCTCGATTTTTCCATATTTCCGACATTGCTCTTGATAACGACATTGTTTCGGTTGGCGCTTAACATCTCCACGACTAGAAATATATTACGTGACGCCGAAGCTGGGAGTGTCGTAGAGACATTCGGATCATTCGTAGCCGGTGACAATCTAGTC
>NZ_JBFUIX010000522.1:0-1178 GCF_056401635.1 Paenibacillus sp. P4_E11
GCGTCTTATCCTTCGGCGTGGCGGTAAAAGCGAAGAAAGACAGATTTTCATGAATGCCCTGTCCAGCCAGCTCGTCCAGTAGTTTGTCCTCATCGTCCTTTCTTGCCGCTTCCTCTGTGCCCTCCATCTCGGCGTATTCTTCCAGAATTTTTTCTGTATCCGCAAGAGCACGCTTTAGTTTTTTGGCAGCATCTCCAGTCTGGGAGGAGTGAGCCTCATCCACAATAATGGCAAACCGCTTATTGCCGGAGTTCACCTCTTTGTAAATGACAGGGAATTTCTGCAATGTGGTGATGATGATACCTGTCCCCACCTCAATGGCTTCCTTCAACTGCTGGGAGTTTTTATCGATTTTCTGTACCACGCCTTCTACATGGTCGAACTGATACACGGTGTTTTGCAGCTGGCTGTCCAGCACACGGCGATCGGTGACAATGATAACGGACTGGAATATTTTTTCGTCATTTGCGTTATGAAGCCCTACGAGCCGATAAGCCAGCCAGGCAATGGAATTGGATTTGCCCGACCCAGCGCTGTGTTGGATCAGGTAGTTATGCCCCGTGCCGAGTTCCTTCACTTGCGCTAGCAGCTTTGACACAACATCCAGCTGGTGGTAGCGCGGGAAAATCATGCGCTCAGATTTGATTTCCCCTGTTTTCTCGTTCCGTTCCACTTGAAGATGTAAATACTTGTGCAGGATCTCCAGAAGACGGTCTTTGCACAGTATGTCTTCCCATAGGTAAGCGGTGTCGTAACCATAGGGATTGACGGGGTTGCCTTTACCGCCTACATTGCCAGCGCCAATGGCACCCTGATTGAACGGCAGAAAGTAGGTTTTATCACCTTCCAGCCGTGTGGTCATATATACGTTGGTTAGGTCAACCGCAAAATGCACCAACACTCTGTTTTTGAACTCAAAGATAGTGTCATTGCCGGTGCGGTCGAATTTATACTGCTGAATAGCGTTGGCGGTATCCTGCCCGGTAAACTGGCATTTCAGCTCCATAGAAACTACAGGAATGCCGTTGAAAAACAGTACAATGTCGATGCTGTTTTCATTCAGCAGGGAGTAGTGCAGCTGCCGTGTACAGTGCAGAATATTGGCCGCGTACTGCTTTTGGCTGGTTTCGTTGATTGAGGTTTCAGGCTTCCAATAGACCGCCCGGAACTTGATACCC
>NZ_JBFUIX010000523.1:0-1172 GCF_056401635.1 Paenibacillus sp. P4_E11
GATATTGACCGGACAGCATCGGCGAGCTTTCAGGCCAGGAAAATTGTGGATTACGTCTGCAATCGCGTTTTCAGCATTAATGTTGCTCGGTGGAGGTACCGGCGGTTGGTTCCCGAGAACAGATGCGAATGTTGTAAGTGTTGCTGGCGTAATACCGCCTTCATCGTCGATCATACCTGAATCTACACCATCACCAACACCGATACCAACACCAGTACCTACACCAGTACATCAAATCTCGACAGCTACACCGACTCCACCTGTAGTCGACAAACCGATCCAGCCTAAACCAACGGATCCGATACATCCGCATGCCCCTGCATCCGGTAAAGGCATTACGGTAATTGGAGATTCGGTCATCCTCGATGCGGAGCCCTATCTTGAAAAGCTGCTGCCAGGCGTTCATGTCGAAGGAAAAGTAGGTCGTCAAATGTCCCACGCGGCCGACATCATCAAACAGCTCGAGTCCGAAGGCAAACTAGGCAATCGGGTGCTGATCGAACTAGGGACGAACGGATCGTTTTCCAAGAAACAGCTGGATGCCTTGCTCCTCTCACTCAAAGGCAAACAACAGGTCATTCTTGTGAACACTCGTGTCCCTCGGCCATGGGAAGATGAAGTCAATACCACATTAGCGGCCGCAGCTGAGAAATGTACCAATGTTACGCTTGTCGATTGGTATACGGCTAGCAAAGACAAAAATTCGTTGTTCTACGAGGATGGTGTGCACCTGAATGCTGAAGGCGCCGAATACTATGCCACCGTCTTGGCCAATGCGATTGAACCTGCTGCCGGCACTAGTCACTCATAAATCATATATGCCTTAATTAGATGCCAAAAACCGTCCGGATCCGGACGGTTTTTGGCGTATATCTCGGGCACGGGACGTACTTTCCCGGGGAGTTAGACTTTTTTTCCGTCTAACTCAGGCAATGGGACGTACTTTCCCGGAGACTTAGACGGTTTTTCCGTCTATCTCGGGCACGGGACGTACTTTCACAGAGAGTTAGACGGTTTTTCCGTCTATCTCGGGCACGGGACGTACTTTCCCGGAGAGATAGACGGTTTTTCCGTCTATCTCGGACAATGGGACATACTTTCGCGGGGAGTAAGACGGTTTTTCCGACTAACTCGGGCTCGGGACGCATTTTCGCTGAGGGTATATAGATGGT
>NZ_JBFUIX010000524.1:0-1170 GCF_056401635.1 Paenibacillus sp. P4_E11
TGTGACAACCGCTCAATCGGATGAAGAATCCCGTGAGCTTCTGACACAATTGGGTATGCCGTTCGTCAAATAAGTACCAAAACTCAAAGCGTTTCGCCTGAAACGCACATCGTAAGCAAAATGCTTAGGAAACCGGAGGTGTAACGTTCAGTGGCAAAAACTTCGATGATCGTCAAACAACAGCGCCAACCGAAGTTCAAGGTTCAAGCCTATACTCGTTGTGAGCGCTGCGGTCGTCCGCATTCCGTTCTGCGCAAGTTCAAGATTTGCAGAATCTGTTTCCGTGAACTGGCTTACAAAGGTCAGATTCCCGGCGTAAAGAAAGCAAGCTGGTAATAACCCTACTTCGGGAAGGAGGTTCGCTAAATGGTAATGTCAGATCCTATTGCAGACATGCTAACACGCATTCGCAATGCCAATATCGTACGTCATGAAACAGTGGAAGTTCCTGCTTCGACAATCAAGAAGGAAATTGCAGAAATCTTGAAAAAAGAGGGCTTCATTCGTGACGCTGAATATGTAGATGACAGCAAGCAAGGGATAATCCGCATTTTCTTAAAATACGGCCCGAACAACGAACGTGTCATCACAGGTTTGAAAAGAATCAGCAAGCCAGGTCTTCGTGTGTACACGAAAAGCCAGGAGGTACCAAAAGTCCTTGGAGGCTTGGGTATCGCGATCATCTCGACGTCTCACGGCGTTATGACAGATAAAGACGCTCGTCAAGCTAAGTCCGGTGGAGAAGTCGTCTGTTACGTTTGGTAATATACAGCGTGTAAGAATGGAGGTGCAACAATGTCTCGTATTGGTCGTAAAACCATTACTATCCCGAGCGGTGTTGATGTAGCGCTCGATAACACAAAGATTACGGTAAAAGGCCCTAAGGGTACTTTATCCCGTGAATTGCATAAAGACATGAAAATCGTTGTGGAAGGTGCGGAACTGAACGTAGAACGCCCATCCGACAACAAGCTTCACCGTTCCCTTCACGGAACGACTCGCAGCGTAATCAATAACATGGTTAGCGGCGTAACAGCAGGTTTCGTCAAGAACCTTGACTTGGTCGGCGTAGGATACCGTGCTAACAAAACTGGTGAGAAGCTGGTTCTGAACGTAGGTTATTCCCATCCGGTTGAGATCGTACCAGAGAGCGGTATTGAATTCGAAGTT
>NZ_JBFUIX010000525.1:0-1168 GCF_056401635.1 Paenibacillus sp. P4_E11
GCTTGATCGGCAAATGGATGAGATGCTAAAACGAGGTATCGACCCTAACAACATCTATTCTGATGAAGCATCTGGTAAAGACTTAGATCGCACAGGTTATCAGTACATGAGAAGAACCATTGAAGCAACGGATACACTTGTCATCAAGTCCCTAGACCGTCTAGGACGCAACAAGAATGACATTAAGGCTGAATGGGCTTACTATAAGGATAAAGGTGTTCGCGTCCGTATACTGGACATGCCGATGCTTGATAAGTTCTATAACGAGCATGGTGATAACAAAGGGTTAATGGACAGCATCGGCAACATCATCTTTGAATTGATGGCTTGGCAAGCGCAGGAGGAGCGCGAACGTATCAAGGCTAGACAAGCAGAAGGAATTGCATCAGCAAAGCTACGCAATAAGCATCTAGGTAGACCTAAAGCTGACCTAAGTACAGTTGACGCTGATAAGTTTGCGATGGGCTATGCTGAATGGAAAGCTGGGAATATGACTGCGGTCGCGTTTATGACCTCTGTAGCTTTGAAGAAGTCTAACTTCTACAAAGTAGTAAAAGAATACGAACAATCCTTATAAGTGCTTTTTCAACTCTTTACTATGCTTTGGTTAGTTCATGTCTTGCACATTACTCAATGGAAGATCGATTTTATTGAGTTGGTGTTAGTCACCGCCAATAGCTTCTAATATGTGTTTGAACATCTGATGTTTCATCAAATCAAATATTTGAAAGAAAGGCACTCCGTTCGAGCGAAGTGTCTTCTTTAGGTTCGTTACTTGATAAGGTGTACCGAGTCCATTAAAGTCAAAGTTTTTTCTTCTCTTCACATCGCGCAGAATTTCCTTGTCGCTTGTACTAAGATTGTCTATCTTGGAGTAACTTGGAACAAAAATGTGCTTGTCAATCAAAGGTCTAAGATTCGACATGTTCATATTAACCAAAGGCATCTTGCTATTAGGGTTGAGACGAATCTCGTATCGTATCCAGTTTTCGTCTGTTACAACTTTACCCCTTGCTTTCTGTTCCTCTTTCTTGTCGTACATCAATGATCTGCTGTCATTCCTACTGCTGAACCAATAAACGTTTTTTCCATACTTGTTCTTGGTTGCATTTGCTCTGGCTAGAACGAACGTGTTTGACATTTTTGCGTTGAAGTCATAGGCAATATC
>NZ_JBFUIX010000526.1:0-1158 GCF_056401635.1 Paenibacillus sp. P4_E11
GTCGATTACGTTTGAATTCGAGGTCGGAGCCAACGCTCCGTAACCGAAATACCGGCATGGGCTAAGGTGAACGCTACGAATTCCGAGCAAAAAAACGTTTGTTTCCGTTCTACTGGTAGGTGAAATACTAGCAAGAACAGCCCAAGTAGGTTATAGGAATATTGCTGTTCGTTTTTCTCGAACGTTTGAATAATAGATTTCAGCTTCTCATATTGACCGGTAGTCACCCTCAACTGATACACGGAGCAATTGGAATGCCGCAACAAATTACCCCGCATGTCCTCTTTTACGAATCCCCCGACGAACGGATTATCTTGAGACTTTCGCCCGAAACTGAATACGTTCTGGAAGCTTCCATCCAAAGAAATCGAAGCATGGTTCATCGAAGACTTCGTATATAATCGGATCATTCGATTAAGTAGAGTCCCCGTATCGGTAAGAAGGATATAGATGTGCTTATACTGCGTCATAAGAAAGTACCTCCGTTCATTATCCGCCTATGCGTTCCGCGTCTAGTATGTTAAGTTCAGCATACCGCGGAATCGGGATAGGTCGTAACGAACGGAAGTATAGTTGTGAACTAGACTTTGGTCGGTGAGATAACTTTCCAGAAGTTTCTAAAGCACGGGGAACCGAAAGTGTGAGAAGCTCGAGGGATGGATAGTGCTTGAGTTACCAATCGACTCCGTGCCTTTTGCAGAAGGCACAGGAGCCTATTCTGATCTGTATCTCATTGAAACGGCTACACAGTTTGTTTCTCGATTGTTAATAGTCGTACTTAATTTCTTTTATCTGACGTTTGAGTACGTAGGTATTATCATTGTCCTTCACTGCTAGTTCCCAACCCTGGTCTCCCAGAATATTGAAAACTCTTATCAAAGAGATATCATTGAATGATGGAAGTACGGCCTCTTCACCTGTATAATATTTCACTCCAAATTGATCAATCTTTTTAGTTAGAACCATATATTCATACTTTATGATAACTTTTTTGACAACACGAAACTTTAACATCTTGCCACCCTCCTCATCGCAACTCATTCTACAGTTCCAATAATTTGACTCTCCCTCCCGCCATAAGTTTCGTTATAACTACAAAACGAAGTGCCGCAATATGCCGATAACCTCGTTATCTGTGTTTATTGAGCTATCGTTTCG
>NZ_JBFUIX010000527.1:0-1145 GCF_056401635.1 Paenibacillus sp. P4_E11
ATAATAGAGACAGGGATGGACAGAAATTCGCTTACGAAATACGCAATAAGCAAAGCTGCAAGAATGACCCAGGATAATTTAAACAATCTCATATCCTTAATGGCTTCTTTCGGCTTTTTTAGTTGAGTGAGATTGTAGCTCTTGGGGATGCTTGTACGGAAAAACAAATACAATACCAAGAGACTCGCCAGGATCGAGAAGAAAGTAGGAACGATCATACGGCTCGCATATTCTGCAAATCCGATGTCGAAATAATCGGCAGATACGATGTTAACCAAGTTGCTGACTACAAGCGGCAGGGATGCGGTATCTGCGATGAAACCACTCGCCATTATAAAGGGGAGAATCATCCTTTCATCAAATTTAAGCGCCCTTACCATCGCCAACACAATCGGGGTGATGATCAAGGCAGCGCCATCATTCGCGAACAGGGCTGCGACAGCCGACCCTAGCAGGATGATATATCCGAACATCAGCATCCCATTACCTCGTGCCAGACGGGCCATGTGTAGGGCCGCCCACTCGAAAAATCCGATTTCATCCAGCACCAGCGAGATTAAAATAATGGCTACAAAAGCCAACGTTGCATTCCACACTATGCCGGTAACAGTACCCACATCTGAGAAGCTGACCACGCCGCAAATTAAAGCAATAATGGCACCTGCACTTGCCGACCAGCCGATGTTTAAGCCTCTTGGTTGCCAGATGACAAACGCTAAGGTAACTAAAAAAATAAGAAATGCTACGTAAACCATACAAGCCCTCCTGTATTAATTACAGCAATTATTGTCTTCACAAATCGCATGAATTTTCTCTATTTGCGAAGGGATCTGTTTGAGAATTTCTGCGATGTATGGCCTGTCTTGTATGCTTAAAGAATAATAAACCCATTGGCCTCTCTTCGATTCCTTGACAAGCCCACCATCTTTTAGTTTACGCATATGCTGACTAATATTCGGTTGGCTAGTTTGTAGTAGCTCAACGATCTCACATACGCAAAGCTCTTTTTCGTTAAGCAACGCCACTATGGAAAGTCTATTTTTATCGAGCTGTCTATCCGGATATGACTTGGAACGCCATTGGGGAAGCGATGCGACGAATATCCGATAGGCACCGTGATGAGATTCGACAGTCCAGGCTTGGTG
>NZ_JBFUIX010000528.1:0-1142 GCF_056401635.1 Paenibacillus sp. P4_E11
GGTGAAGATTTACTCGCCTGGCAGCAGCGAGTGCTGAAGTTTGTGAACGACTTCAACCTAGAGGTTAAATCATACGTTTTCAACCTGGAGGCTGAAGCGCACTTCGTTTTGTACTGATATTTAATTGTCTTAGTTGCTCGTATACTTTTTCAATCTCATTTTGAATCTTGTTGCAATCAATACCTTTTTGTTGAAACTCACCCATTATGACCGAAACAGCATCAGCATAATTGGATCTATGCTCTTTGTTAAGTTTTTTCCAATTGATCCCTTTGAAAGTATCCGCTATGTTTTCATCAAGTGATAATTTACCTTGTAACATCATAACCGCAATGATCGGATAACCAGGGTATCTTTGCCAGTAGGTTGCACTGTCATTAGACGAATACACCCCATTGCTCCATTGCACAGTGTATGTTTTACTATGATCTGAAGATATTACTGTGGCCGAGTTTTCCTCCAGTGACACTCTCGCATCTGCAATCGCACTGTAAGCCTCATGAATCTTCTCTATTGGGGGCATCTTTGTTTTAGCCATTATTTTGACCTCCTGTTTAATTCACATTCACCTAGTTGTTAGCAGAAATCGGCCCCTTCCGACGCGAATTCTCTTACTTCTTAAACGTGAAATCTTTTCACTGTCCAGTTATTTATTTTTCAAGGCAGATTCGATCCGTTTATCCGGAATAAACCAAATAGCGGTAACAATAACATAGAATAAAAAAGAAAATACAATATTAATATAGGCAAAAATGGCAGCTAAAAAGTACAGTATAGGCGTGATTTTATTTTTAAATCCATTATCAATAGTTTTTGCAAGGCCTATTTTGCCTGTTAATAAGGAAGATTGGTCTAGTTATAGACTGTAAATTTGGAATATTCAGCTATTTTGCGTCATGGAAAATGATTCCCAAGCTATATCTATTGCCTGAGTGAATGGTGCCAACACCATGTCTAAGCGTTGTTCGATAGTATCCTCGTGTACCCTGAACTGGACGATGTTGGGTTGGAAAGATAAGCCCTTCTCCCTGATTCAAAGCAATTACATGTCCTCTACTTTGAGCACGTGGTCGTTGCTCAACAAGTAGAAATTCACCGCCTTCAGGCGCCACTTCACCAGTTGCTGCTTAAGATAATGATTA
>NZ_JBFUIX010000529.1:0-1140 GCF_056401635.1 Paenibacillus sp. P4_E11
CCGATAGACGACCTGACGGTCTAGTCTACGTCGAGCAATAGATTCATTCCCCCTGCTCTTTATGATTTAATGGAACCGATCATCACGCCTTTCGCGAAATATTTTTGAAAGAAAGGATATGACAACAAAATCGGAAGCATCGTTACCATAATTGAAGCGTACTTAATGCGTTGAGTAATTCCCAAGATTGCCGCAGGATCGTTCACGAGCGATGGGTCCGTCATCGCATTGCTTGAGAAGTTAGTCGTACCCAACACGAGTAAGCGACGGAGATAGAGCGATAGCGGCAAATAGTCGGGATTCTTCAAATAAATCATCGCGTTAAAAAACGAGTTCCAGTGACCGACTCCGTAAAATAAAGCCAATACGGCAATAATCGGCTTGCACAACGGAATAACGATTTTGTAGAAAATATAAATGTCGTTGGCTCCGTCTATTTTGGCCGCTTCTGCCATTTCGTCCGGAATGTTGAGCGTTAGGAATTCCCTCGCCATAATCAGGTTAAACACGCTGACTGCTCCCGGAAGTACCATCGACCATCGGGTATCGTATAGTCCAAGCCAATTGATAAGCAAGAAGCTAGGAATGATGCCTCCGCTGAAAAACATCGTTACCGCGATAATGAAGGTTACGTGCGAGCGAAACATGTAATACTTGCGCGACAAGGCGTATGCTGCAGTTAGCGTAAAAAACAAGTTGATGAACGTTCCCACGAAGGTGTACCACAGCGTGTTGTAATAAGCTTTGAAAATCGCTCCGTCGGCGAGCACATCCGTATACCCCTCCAAGGTAAATCCCTTAGGAAACAAGAAAACGTCATGGCGTAAAATCGCATTGTAGTCGCTTAATGAACTGGCCAGTATAAACACCATCGGATACACAGTTATACCCGCAACGAAAATCAAGAATACGATGTTACTGGAGTCGAATATCTTTTCTCCGGTGCTTTTTTTAGTTACCATCCCCTAGATACCCCCATAGCAAGTAAGTAATCATAATGAAATGCTAGGCATTGCCTTACCATAGAGATACGCTAGATACTCTCTTGCTAATAAAATTGACAATGACGATTAAGATGAAGTTAATGACGTTATTAAAGAGACCGATCGCGGTACCGAAGCTGTACTCCCCGTCTAGGAT
>NZ_JBFUIX010000530.1:0-1139 GCF_056401635.1 Paenibacillus sp. P4_E11
GGACAACGGGGGAGCTCGCCCTACTATCAGACTCTGAACGGCGCTTGGAAGTTTACTTATCACGAGAGCGTCCAACTAGTGAGCGAACCGTTTTATGAACTGGGATATGATGCCGGTAATTGGGGGGAGCTCATCGTCCCTTCATGTTGGCAGACGAATGGCTATGATCAGCTCCATTACACGAATATCAAGTATCCGATCCCTTTCGACCCTCCTTATGTACCTAATCGGAATCCAGCCGGTCTGTATATTCGTGATTTCCAATTGTCTGGAAATTGGGATGGCAAGTCCAAATACGTTGTCTTCGAAGGGGTCAACTCTTGTTTCTACCTTTGGGTTAACGGTACATTCGTTGGATACAGTCAAGGTAGTCGTGTGCCTGCGGAGTTCGACCTGACCCCTTATCTGCGTAGTGGAAACAACCGAATGGCCGTGATGGTGCTTAAGTGGTGCGATGGCACTTACTTGGAGGATCAGGACTTATGGAGGTTCTCCGGCATTTTCCGTGATGTGTATCTGTTGGCTAGAGATATGGTGCATGTCCGGGATGTGGAAGTGAAGCAGCAGTTCGCATCTGATTTGTCTACTGTCGAGCTGGAGATTGCGCTTACGTTGCAAGGAGCACAGGAAGTAAGAGCCGAGCTATACGATGCTAAGGGGAAGAAGGTTGACTCGGGTTCCGTAGCCGCAGAGGGAAGTGGAACGATACGTCTCGAGGTCGACCGTCCAACGCTGTGGAATGCGGAACAGCCTTACTTATACAGACTCTATGTCAGCTCGGGTACGGAGATGATTCCCTTAGCGATTGGACTTAGACGCATCGAGATCGTGAATGGCGTATTCCAGGTCAATGGGCGAGCTGTGAAGCTGAAGGGCGTCAACCGACATGATTCGCATCCGACGCTTGGTCAGACGATCCCCCTTGCTCATATGATCCAAGACTTACATTTAATGAAACGCCATAACATCAATACGATTCGGACGTCTCACTATCCGAACGATCCCCGTTTTCTGGAGCTGTGCGATGAATACGGTTTTTATGTGATAGACGAAGCGGATCTGGAATGCCACGGCGTAGTCACGGCCGGGAAGGGGACCTTCGTAAGGGTCGCTCGGCTTCGAGACTGGATGAATAGGCC
>NZ_JBFUIX010000531.1:0-1135 GCF_056401635.1 Paenibacillus sp. P4_E11
GTAGTACACCTATCTGACTCCTCAGCGATGTCTAATAGCTCAAACACCCGAGTCGCTCCTGCCATGGAAGACTGCAGGTTCGCCCAGAACCCTCCTAGGTTGCGAAATAGATTTTCTACATTGCCTAACAAAAGCACGAGAGAGAGTAAAGTCCCAAGTGTCGTATACCCGTTGATTAGCAATAACGTACCGAAGATGAATACTCCTCCATTGTTAATCCACAACAGGGTATAGTTGGTACTGTTCAGAAAAGAAAATTGGACGGTACGTGCAACGGAGAGTTGGGCTATCAAGTGATTCGTTTCTTTAAATCTCTGGCTCATTCGGTCAGTCATTTGAAAGATCCGGCTTACCTGCGTTCCTGCTATTAATTCCGTTAGACGCTCTACCTGATTACCTGCATTTTGTTGGATTTCCGTGCTAATCCTTCTTAACGGCTTCGCGAACCGAGTATTCACATAAGTAGATACACAACCCATCACAATCATGGCGGGGGCGAATCTCCAATCGAGATAAAACATGAGAGCCGCCGAATATACACCAGTCATGATCAGGGAAAGGATCGACCGGATATTTCCAGAATAAGCAGTTTCCATGACCCMCAAGTCATTCATAACTCTGGACATGCTGTCACCGCTATGTGTGTTCTCGTAGTAGGCGACTGGAAGCTTCTCCATATGGTGGAAGACGAGCAGCCGAAGATCAGTCATGATTAACTTGACCGTCTTCCCGAACCAATATTGCAAGACAGGCATCAGGCTGCAAAGAACAACGATGAGTAGAGTAAATTCGATACTAACCAACCAGATGGTGCTCATGCTCTTGTCAGTAACTGCATCCAGGACGAACTTCAGTAACATAGGCAACACGAGCGGGACTATCGAATCGATCAGACTGCATCCGAACAAGCTCAACAGGTAAGAGATTGTTCTAGGTTGGAGCAACTTGACCATTCTAACAACTTCAGAATTACGATTCCCCATAGGTTAGGCCCCTTCCCCCTCTAATAGCGTTAGGGTATCCGGATGCTGGATCAATTGTTTGTTATACAATCGTTTATAGGCACCGTCTTGATTCAGCAGCTGTTCATGTGTTCCGCTCTCTACAATGTGACCCTGTTCCAATACGATTATTT
>NZ_JBFUIX010000532.1:0-1130 GCF_056401635.1 Paenibacillus sp. P4_E11
GTGTTGCTATCGGTAGAGAGCTGCTCCAAGAAAAACTCAAGTTCCTTCTCCCGACCAACCAAGTAATGACGTTCCATCTTGTCAATCTCCGTTGTATAGCGATCACTTGAATCTATCTTGAATGGTTTCTCGTCCGGCATAGGTTATATATGACCTCCGTTGGTTATCATTTCTTCTTCACCGCTCCCGACTAATTGTTCTTCAAATATTGATTGATCAAYTGWGTYCTGTTCTTCACCCCCAGCTTACGGAAGATAGTGGTCARATGCTTCTTGACCGTTACCTCTGTAATATACAGGCCAGCGGCAATTTCCTGATTCGAGCAGCCTTTCGCCAGCAACTGAACCACGTCGTTCTCTCTCTCCGTTAGCATAGAAATTCTCTCATCCTGCTGTTCCCTTTGCTCTAGCAATCCGAAAGCCGCAAGCATTCTGTTCAAGTACTCCTGCAGCTTATTCCCCCTCGTGTCGAACACGAATACATGGGTTGGAGTCCGGTTGTCATAATCATTATGAACAACGTTAGGAGCCCATTCGCAGCCCAGGCTCAAGTGAATGTCCCTCAAAATGGGTAGCTCTGGCGGCGAAGCTACGACAAATCCGGTGGAGAAGAGCAACGAAATGAAGGTTAATCCCGCTGCCACCCTCATCGTCAAATCAGAATAGTCAGGGACATCGATTGACTTAACGAAGTAGCCCGCGGGGCTCTCCCTTGGAACATGTAATTCCTTCAATCTTTGCGCCGATAGACTTTGAAAATAAGCCGACGATAAAGGCTGCGTCAAGAGGTACTCCAGAGTCCCTGTATGGATTGGAATAATGGCTGACATCCCACAAATCATTCCCTGCTGATCTCTCATTAGCTTCACGATAGAGGGCTCCAGCTCATACAACTCCTGAAGATGAATGTGTTGGAGCGGGAATAAACTTTCCTCCTTCGTAATGATGTACTCGAATCGTTCTTTCGTATCCGGATGTTCATAAGGAAGCCACAGTGCCTTAGGGTCTTGTCTGCGGTCCTTCAAGTATTGCTCCGCCTCCGCCCAATTGGATGAGGTAAGCGCCTCAGCGTAGTAAGGTGTGAACTTTTGGAATAAAAGCGATCTTACCATGTGATCCCCAATATAGTAG
>NZ_JBFUIX010000533.1:0-1130 GCF_056401635.1 Paenibacillus sp. P4_E11
GGGATCATCTGCGAAACTGTGAAGCCCCGTTAGAAAGCGGGCAATTTGCTTAGCCGAATCATCCTGTTGTTTGGCAGTCATGGCCAGAAAACGATCCTTGTCCAGACTTTCACCTTGAATCATAGGATATCCGATAAATGGAATAAGATCTTCCGGATCGGAGGAGTAAAGGATATGAGGGACTCGCAAGGTCAGTTTCCCTTGTAATTTGGGCAGCAGCCGTTGTTCCAGCATAAGGGAAGAGGTGTCGGTTGTAAGAGGGAATCGAAAGACGAGATGTTCTCCAATGATAATGACTAGGTTCTGATAGCCGCTTGAAACGATCCGCACCTTCTCTATGGACAGCCCCGGATATCGGGTGAATATATAATGAATAGAGTTCTCGACTATGCTCACCTACGCATACCTCCAACCTTGTTAGGAACTCTCCTTATATAATATGAACAACTCTCAGGAATGTGCGTTTGTCCCTTACATTTCGTCTGAAATTATCATTTACTAGTAGAATATCGAATAGGGAGGTAACGGATGATTAACCAATGGTGTAGAAGAGTAATGAATACGGAAGTTTATAATTTTGTAATTGAGCATCATCCTGATCAGCTCGACGTTCTTGAGATATCCGGGAATGGATGGAGAGATCTCGGCTTCCGCTCCTATTCGAGTGTACATTATCCGGCGTTTGATATTTGCATGCACACAACAGGAGCAGAGTACGATTTAATTATTGCGGAGCAAGTGTTTGAGCACATCGAACAGCCTGTTCTGGCTGCTCAAAATGTGCGAAACATGCTTCGTATGAATGGAATATTCGTAATAACGACTCCGTTTCTCATTAAATATCACCCTACTCCCGTTGATCTATGGCGCTGGACTGAAGAAGGTCTTAAGAATTTGCTGTGTAGTCAAGGATTTAACGATGTCCAAACTTATTCTTGGGGAAATAAGGAATGTCTTATTGCGAACCTGGATAGTTGGGTTGACTATGATCCTGTTCAACACTCCGATTTACTCTACAATGACCCGGAATTCCCCATTGTCGTTTGGGGCTATGCGAGAAAGTGAATAATACCCACCCTATGTGGGCCAAAAGAAAGGGGCATTTCTCCGTCATCTGCAATGACTTGGAG
>NZ_JBFUIX010000534.1:0-1119 GCF_056401635.1 Paenibacillus sp. P4_E11
ACCCCAGACCATACACAATAATGTGCCGAAGACGGTAACCAGAGCTATGGCTAATGCATAATAGATGTTCGTGTAGATCGCTCCTCGATCCCCTGTTTCACCGGCATGCATGAACACTACGAGTTGTAGGCCTGCTTGTATGAAGGCTGTTACCAGAAGCACCGTCATGCCAACAGCGAATGACATATCCAAGAAGTATACGGCAAGGGCCGCGGCAGTAAGGACCATCGAGAATACAAAACCCATGACTTGTTTACGCGGGAATAACTCTTTCATGTTACATCATTCCTTTCAGGTAGACGAAGCTGAAGATGAAGATCCAGACTACGTCTAAGAAATGCCAGTAGAGGGAGAAGATGAAGGATTTGTTAGCTGTTTCAGGCGTAAGTCCGTCTCTCTTCACTTGTAAGATGATGAATAATCCCCAGAATAGACCGAATGTAACGTGCGCTCCATGCGTACCTAATGTGGTCAACAGGATCGCTGTGAATGCACTTGTTTGCAGCCCTGCACCAATATGAACATAATGAATGAACTCAAATATTTCGAGACCTAGGAACCCTGCCCCAAGAAGAAGGGTGATTCCGAAGAAGATCATCATGGCCTTCTTATTGCCAAGCCGCATGGCATGGACGCCGAGGCCAATGATGAAACTACTTGTTAAGAGCAAAAGGGTTTCGATGAGTACGGGCGTGATCTCGAACATTTCTTTACCCGTAGGGCCAAGTGCGGTACGATCCACTAATGTGAAATAGGAAGCGAAGAGCGTACCGAACAGCATAATTTCCGCACCAAGGAAAATCCAGAATCCTAAAATGTTGATTTGATTTTGTTCTGTGCTGTATTCAAGTGGCAGCGAGTGATCGGTTTTCATAAACTAGCACCTCGCAATTTTTTTTCTGTTTCTTCAATTTCTTTAACTGAAACATAATGGCCGTGATCCCTCTCGAAGGAACGATAAGCTAAACAAGCGAAAATACCAATGGTAGTGATTATGACAGAAATCCAAATGCCGAATACAAATGAGAATCCCCATGCGAAGAAGATACAACTCATGATAAACGGAGCGCCGGTATTATTAGGCATATGAATTTTTTTGTATTCGCCTGGGAATAAGTC
>NZ_JBFUIX010000535.1:0-1117 GCF_056401635.1 Paenibacillus sp. P4_E11
AAATTTACGGAGGAGGGGAGTATCACGATTCGGGCCGAGGTTAAGGACGGAATGGCGATCATCGTAGTGTCAGATACCGGCATCGGCATGGACGAGGAAACCCAACGCCGAATATTCTACCCTTATGAACAAGGGGACTCCAGCATGACAGCGATCGGCGGCGGGTTGGGACTCGGTTTGAGCATCTCCAAACAATTGATTGAATTACATGGTGGTACTCTCGATGTCAGCTCTATCCCTGGTTCAGGTTCTGAGTTCACCTTTACCCTGCCGTTGTCCGACCCATCCCCTCAGCCTTATGGAGAGGAACGACTCATCGACGATCCCAGCATAATGACTGGGACCGATATGTCAGCAGCCACCGTACAGATGGAGGAGGATACACCAGAACCAGGTTCCATGTACACGCTCGATCGGCCGAACATCTTGGTCGTAGACGATGATCCTGTTAATTTGACGGTCCTAGTCAATATCCTTTCCTTGAAGCACTACGATATTGTGACGGTTGCAAGCGGTTCAGAGGCTCTGTCACTCCTGGATACAAGAATATGGGATCTAGTTATTACGGATGTCATGATGCCGCATATGTCCGGATTTGAACTGTCGCGCACCATTCGAGAGCTGTATCCGATCTCTGAGCTTCCCATCCTACTCCTGACCGCTCGCAGCAGAGCTGAAGATATTGAGACCGGATTTATCTCAGGTGCGAACGACTACATCACGAAACCGATGGATGCCAAGGAACTGAGGTCCCGAGTGCAGSCTCTCACCGAAATGAGAAAATCCGTACGCGAACGACTGCGTATGGAAGCCGCTTGGCTGCAAGCACAGATTCAACMTCATTTTATATTCAACACCTTGAATTCGGTTGCCGCTCTGAGCTTGATCGATCCAGATCGGATGCGCATGCTACTGAAAGTATTTGGCGAATATTTGCAAGCAAGCTTCGACTTTCAGAACTCAGAGCGATTCGTCTCGCTGGAACATGAGCTTGGCCTTGTTCGTTCATACTTGTTTATTGAAAAGGAACGTTTCGCGGAAAGACTGAATATTACCTGGGATGTAGACGTAACCACTACAATCCAGATCCCTCCGCTAACGATCCAGCCTATAGTGG
>NZ_JBFUIX010000536.1:0-1115 GCF_056401635.1 Paenibacillus sp. P4_E11
CTTTTGACCAAATTTGGAAACGCATTGTCGAGTACGAAGGCAGCGAGTTCCAGCAGGTGCGGGGCAAGACTTTTTTCTACAAGTTATCTGGTAATGCCCTTGTGCCAAATACGACCAATTACCTAATCCCGAGAAACCAAGTCGAGAAAGCATGGGAACGGATGCCGGTTTCGGGGCCTGGGGCGCTCCAGGATCTTGTCGCACCATCGTACCTTTATGCAATTCTATCGGACACCCGGATTGGCACCCATTGAGACCTTTTATAAAACCAAAATTTCTACTTTTAAGTGGGTAAAGATGATATGAATTAAGCGAAAAAACAACAATCCAGGTGAAGCCCAGAATTGTTGTTTTTTCGACTTTATATTTTCTTTGATGTGGAAGGAATTGTAGAAAATGAGTCGAATTGAGTCGAGTGTACATTAAAGGGATACGCACAATTGCCTAATGTAATTAATATTTGGGGTGAAAAAGACATGGAATTTAAATCTGTTGAGATTAGAAACTTTAGAAATTTTGAACAAATTACGGTTGACCTGTCAAACAAAAATGTTTTCTTTGGATTAAATGACGTTGGAAAGACAAATTTCTTATTTGCTTTACGGTTTATCTTTGACAAAGATATTCGTAGACTAAATTTACAGGACTCTGATTTCCATTGTAAACAAGTCAATAAACCAATTGAGATAATTGTAAAAATTGATATAACTGATGATAATTGTACTGATAATCAAAAGTTAAGAGCTCAACTTAAGGGTGCAATACTTAGTTTCCACAATGAAGTTTACATAAAACTTGAAGCTAGTTATGACTCTAAAGAGATGATTGGAGTTCCAGTACTTTTTTGGGGAGGTGACCTTAATGATCTGACAGAAATGAAACAAAGGGGATATTTATATGAAATTGATTACGTTGTAAATCTAATATATATCGATTCATATGTTGATTTATATAATTTGTTTAAAAAAAATATAAACTCTCTTGTAAAAAATGAAAGTGAAGATGACGAGAGAATTTTGGATAGAATAGATCGAACTGTAGGTAGACTAAATAAACATATAGCTTCATTATCCGGTATTAAAGAGTTTGAAAATAAAGTTACACCTGAATATAGG
>NZ_JBFUIX010000537.1:0-1110 GCF_056401635.1 Paenibacillus sp. P4_E11
ACATAATGCCGTACAATTGACCGGATGAATGAGTTGCTCCGTACAAATCCATCGTTTCTGCAATAGCATTAATGATGTCTTGTCTGGTGCGCACCCTTTGTTCTGATGCGTGATTTTCTTCTTTTTGAGACATTAGAATGTTCACTTCCCTATTCCTGATCGACTGATAGATTCAATAGATTTTGTTTGAATTAAATATATTATAGCAAAAAAAGAGTTGAGATAGATGAGGAAAATGTATTTGTGCTTTTACATAATCTTAATGTTGAGTTAACGCTCGGTTGACACAAAAAAGAAATTCCTAGTGTACAATAAATTTTGTATTGATTGGGTATGCGAAAGTAAATAGCAGTTAAATCTTAGTAATTCAAAAAAAATTGAATTTACGAGGTTTGCTTTTCTGCTTGATTAGTTCGTATAGTCCATAACAATCGAAGTAGAATCATCTCAAAACTATGATATCGGGAAAAGGGGATTAATGATGAAAGCGAAATGGAAATCACTTACGTCTGTGTTACTTATTACAGGTTTATTGGCAGGCTGTGGTACGGCGAAGCCAGATAACGCAGCCTCGAACAGCAGCCAACCGAGCCCAACAGCAACTGCTAACAAACCAGCGGAAATTACCGTTTATTCTGCAATGGAAGAAGAACAAATTAAAACCTATCTTACTTCATTTAGGTCACAGAATCCAACGATTAAAGTGAACATTGTTCGTGATTCGACAGGGATCATGACAGCCAAGTTGATTGCAGAGAAGGAAAATCCTCAAGCCGACGTCATCTGGGGATTGGCAGCAACAAGCTTGCTCGTTATGGATGATCAAAAAATGTTGGAGGCTTATGCGCCTAAAGGTGTGGATCAGGTGTTGCCTGAATTTAAAGATAAATCGAGTATTCCAAAATGGGTTGGTATTGATATCTGGGAGACAGCCATCATTGTCAACAAGGTGGAGATGGAAAAACGTCACCTGGCCATTCCCCAATCGTACGAAGATTTAGCTAAGCCGGAATACAAAGGATTAGTTGCTATGCCGAATCCTGCGTCCTCTGGAACAGGATACTTGACCGTTAATGCACTTATCCAATTGTACGGTAAGGATAAAGCTTG
>NZ_JBFUIX010000538.1:0-1106 GCF_056401635.1 Paenibacillus sp. P4_E11
GTGCATTGCGGCGGGGCGATGGGCGATTCGACCTTCCTCGTCTATGCGGTCGGGTTTCGTTTCGAGCAGATGGGCGAACTTGAGCGAGGGTACTACAAATTGGGCGTTGAGCGGATCACGAGCGATACAGACGAAAGCGTGAGGCCGTACTTCGACCGGATTATGACAGAAATCGCAACGAATGCTTCTTACGCGCATCTTATGGTGCAGTCGTATATGACTGCGATCGTCACGATGATCTTGCGCATCTACGAGAGACAACACGATATGACGAAAGAGGCAACGAAATCGTTGACGCCGGAAATGATCCATGTGCTCGGCCTGGTGCATTCGGAAGTGAACTATGCAGGCAAAGTCGACGCAATTGCAGCAAGGATTAATATGAGTAGAGCCCATCTCGATCGCGAATTCAAGCGACAGATGGGCGTTGCGCTCGGCGAGTATGTGCGGGGCGTATGGGTGGAGCGAGCGAAGCAGCTGCTCAGGCAGTCGGATGATTCGATCACCCATATTGCGGAAACGCTGCAATTCGATTCGCTGCAGGCATTCTGCATGTTTTTCAAACGCCACGCAGGCTTGTCTCCACAACAGTTCAAGAAACGAATCGCCAACAGGCATACGGCAGCCTCCGATGACCGATCTCCTGCACCCTCAAGATGAGGAAAAACGTGAAATAGAGCATGAATTCCGCTACTGTCTCCTTCTCCCACCCTTCTTATAATATGGAGTATAAAGCTCCTATTACGGAAAGGGGAACCCACCTATGCCATCTTATTTCAGTTCTGAAGCAGCGTTGAAAAAGTTGAAGTTGTTTTTCTCATTGGAGTTCGATTTGATCCGTCATACGATTGGATATTGCCCGCTCATTCCGAAGTATTTCGATAAGTGCACATTCGTTCGTCATATTTATGAAGATTTGAAACGCTGTCGGATGTTACGAGAGCGCATTCAGGATTTCGGCATCGCTCAGCCTGAGAAGCAGCTCAACCAGGCTTGGACGAATCTCGTACGTCATCTCATGAGCGCCGCGGATGCCGATTACTTCCTCGCTGCTGTCTACCGGGTCGTGAAGGTCGAACAAGTCGCCGCTTACACAGCATATGTCC
>NZ_JBFUIX010000539.1:0-1096 GCF_056401635.1 Paenibacillus sp. P4_E11
CCTAAGGCTCTGGCGAGCTCACTAGGCGTTATCCTTCGTTCCAACAATAATTGAGGTAGTAGGCACTTTCCCGGGAGAAAGTCCATAGTTTACTCCTCAAATTTTTTTTACTCATAAAAAGGAACATACGTTCTTATTTGTTCGTATTCGTGCTACAATGATATTCCAAATATATACTAGGCGGTGCATACATGGACAACAAAACTAACCGTGAATTAGTCGAAATACTGAAGACGATTGATATATTGAAAGACGAACCACCGGACAATATATATAATCTTATTATTGAGAGTTACGTTCGAAATCACTTACGACAATCTGGATGATTTTTTCTAGCTTTTCTCTATTTCCTTCTACCGTCAAATCCACGTTATACTTCTCTACAATATCTTTAATAATCATTTCATTTACATTTTTTTTAACACTATACTTAGTTTCTTCTTCTTTTAAAGCGACTTTTTTCATGTCCCTCCCTACTAAGTAATCTATACTTACCCCAAAAAAATCAGCTAGTTTTTCTAATGTTGCATATTCCGGTACACGTCTGTCCACTTCGTATTGAGCGTATGTGGATCTCGTCATATGCAATTTCTTTGCTATTTCATCTTGAGTTAACTTTAGTGACTTCCTTAACTCAGTTAATCTTTGGCCTAGCATTTAGTATTTCACCACCTCATCTACATATAAATACATGCGACATTATTTAATTATAGCGTTGCATCATGCCACATTAAACACCGTGTCGCACCTATTAACATTTATCTTAATATTGTGTTGACATGTCGCAATGGGCGACATATAATACAGGTATAGAAAGTCGCATCAAGCGACAAAGACTAATGATGGAGGTGATTAATATATGGCAATCAAAAGAGAATGGTTGATCAGCATTCGGATTCAATTGGATTTTACTCAACAAGATGTTGCAGAGAAAACAGATATTCCGCGCTCAACATATGCTGAATACGAGATAGGCAGACGGAACCCAACCGTTCTTAATTCTCAGAAAATCGCGGATGTTCTTGGTTTTGATTGGACGCTTTTTTTTGCAAATAAAAGTCGCATCAAGCGACATATTAAGAAAATAGCTTAAAGG
>NZ_JBFUIX010000540.1:0-1095 GCF_056401635.1 Paenibacillus sp. P4_E11
CCATCAACCCGTAGGATTTGACGACCAGAAAGGTTGGAATCATGCCTCCGTTGAAAAACATGGTGAACACGATCATTAAAGTGAAGGCTTTGAAGAAGGGCATCTCTCTCTTGGACAGCGAATAGGCTCCCAGTGAAGTAATCATTAAGGAGAGGGCGGTCCCCACAATCGTATAGATCAGCGTATTCACATAACCAGTTAAAATACGGGGGTCATTCAAAACAAATTTGTACATATCCAGATTAATCCCTTTTGGAAAAAATGAAATCTCGCCCTTCATCACATAAACATCCTTACTTAAGGATACGGCTATCATGTACAAGAAGGGATACAGCGTGACAATAACAACACCGAGTAAAACGACAACATTGATCACCATAAAAAGAGAGATCCTTGATTTCATGAGACAGCTCCTTCACCATAAGCTTGTTTCAGATAGCTTCCGGCTTGCATAGTTTGTTGAAACAATAAAGACTAAACTGACCAACCCTGTAAATACATCAATAGCCGAAGCGTAACTAAAGTTACCCTGCATGAGTCCGACCCGGTAAACATAGGTGCTTAGAATATCCGCGGTCTCGTAGGTGGCTGGATTGTAGAGCAGGAAAACCTTCTCAAAGCCAATCTCAATCACTTTGCCAACATTCAGAATAAGTAGAATAACAATAGTTGGTGCAATTCCTGGCAGGGTAATGTGCCACAGCTTTCTCAGCCGCGAAGCGCCGTCCATCTCAGAGGCTTCATACAGCATCGGGTCGATGGAAGTCAGTGCGGCTAAATATAGAATCGTTTCCCATCCTACATGCTGCCAAATTTCCGAAAGCACATAAACGGAACGAAACATATCCGGCATTAGCATAAAATTAATCTTTTCAAAACCGAGTGCTTCAATGAGCTTGTTGACAACGCCCCCTGAAGGAGACAAGAACATGACAACCATACTGGCTACTATGACATTCGAGATAAAATGAGGTAAATAGCTAATTGTTTGCACAAATCGTTTGAACACCATATTCTTCAATTCATTAAGCAGAAGCGCGAGAACAATCGGTGCGGGGAATCCAAAAATCAATTTATACATTCCCAGCAAGAAGG
>NZ_JBFUIX010000541.1:0-1093 GCF_056401635.1 Paenibacillus sp. P4_E11
TTAAAGGCCACCACCTTTAACTACTGTAAAAATCTTATTCCCTTTTACAGATCCATCAACTAACAATCTTATTTTTCAAGGAGATGAATATTTATGAAAAAATTTTATTTTTCGGTTTTTATTTTCTCTCTTCTTCTTTCAATCTCAGTATCAGCGTTTGCGGCATCAAGCATGATTAATGGATTTATCGGAAACTACAAACTTGAGGGATATAACACTGTTGGTAAAGATGCTAACAACCATGTTTATAGTGTAGCAAATACATCGAGTTATACCATGCAAGGGGGCATTTGGACAACTACGAACATTGATGAAATCTCCACAACAGCTATAATATTTGTTAATGATGTACTTACTGCAATGATCGAATCCGGAAATAAGAATAATGTTTATACTGCCGATGCACGAGCAACAGACCCAAGTGTTTACAGTTCCTCAAATGTTTATAAATCTAGAACGTTTCATCACGCAAAAACAGGGAGCACTTCTTGGAATCAAGCCCAAGATCTAAACTATTAAAAGTAAAAAGGTGTTTTGCTCATCAGCCCTGTATTTCCGATTACAGGGCTGGTAATTTAATCATATTATACTTGGAATATAATAGAACTATTTCATGTTATTTTCTCTAAGGAGTTATTATATGTCGTATGATAAAAAAAATTATTCAAACAACATTAATTACGATGATTGTAGCCGTATTTGGACTTATGATTGGTACACTTTTGCCAAACGTCTTTTCTAACAAGAAAGAACAAACAATATCTTTCGGTCTTGATGTAAATAGCGAATATGCGGTAACACAATCAAACGAGACCTTTTTGCTTGAAAAAAATGACTTCTTAGCAAATGTAGCAATTATTAACCAGTCAAATAAAAAAAATACTTATTCCCTATTATTTTTTATTGACTATCAGCAAAAAAATATAAAATATGAAAACAAGGTTCAAGATATAATTACATTAGACGTTCAACCAAACTCTAAAAAAGATTTAAAGGTAACTATACCAAATCTAGAAGATGGAAGGCATGATTTATTAGTTCTATTGGTTCGAAACGGAGAGAACCATCTCACAAAAGAGCAATATGTTCTACC
>NZ_JBFUIX010000542.1:0-1089 GCF_056401635.1 Paenibacillus sp. P4_E11
GCTGTGCATTCACACGAGCAACCAATTCCATCGGGTTGAATGGTTTGGTCACATAATCATCGGCTCCACTTACCAGGCCTGTTATCTTATCAAGGTCGGTCGCTTTAGCGCTTAAAAAAATGATCGGCAGATGATGCCGATCTCGAATTTGCCTTGTTGCTTCATAGCCATTCAGTTTAGGCATCATAATATCCAAAATCGCCAAATCAATGGAATGTGTCTGAACAGCTGAAATAGCTTCCTGCCCATCTGCTACTTTAATACAGATGTAACCTTCTTTTTCTAAATGCAGCTCAATCAGATCGGCAATCTCTGCCTCATCATCCGCTATCAAAATTGTGATCGACTTCATTCGTTCCACCCCTGTATTGCGTTAGTATTGCTTTAATTGTATCAGATGGGCCTACCTCTTGCTTGGATAACACTTGATGCAGGTACTAACTTAGCGATTAATTTGAAAATAATAAAACCAATCAAGCCGCCGCTAGAATTTAGTATGAGATCATCGACATCAAAACTTCCAATAGAGAATAAGACCTGTGCGCTTTCCAAGATTAGACTTAAACCTAACGAAAGTGTGAACGCGCCTATAAAAGATATTTTTTTGTTTCTTAACATAAAACCAAGAAAAACACCGAACGGCATGAATATCGCAAAATTCCCAACCAGGTTGATTAGACCATGACTAGATATACCATGAATCGTTCTGGATATTTCTTTAAAGGGAACTAGATTACCTTTTTGAAATTGCCATCTGATATTATCAGGGTTCCCCAGACTCAACTTAAGCTGATTCCAGAGAAATGTCATGTCGATGGAGCCGAACTTAAATAGAATAATCTTGAATAACACATACACATATAGTGTAAACAGTAGTTGAATTTTAATATTATTCAACATTTTCTTAGGTTTCATACGTCATCCTCACCTTCTTGAGACTCATGAGCCCTGATATACAGTCACAATGACACCGTCCATATTGTTGCCTGATATCTCATAGCGACCATTGACTGGTACAGGGATAGTTGTGTTTTTGGTGACAGGATAGTAAGAGATTTTATAGGTTTGATGATCTACAGTAGTCACAAT
>NZ_JBFUIX010000543.1:0-1087 GCF_056401635.1 Paenibacillus sp. P4_E11
GGTTTGTTTCGTCCGGATACACCGTATGTAAGAGATCTGGTAAGTTACCGGAGGACAGCATCAGATTGAATTTTGTTTTGAAGTCCGTATAGTTCGGCACCTCTACCTCCAAATCAACGTTCGCATAATCCTCAATGATGTTGAGATACGGATTGTTGCTTGGATCGACGCCTTCCGGATGAGCGATACCTGAGTTATTCATGAACATGCTCATCTTGATTCTTTTTTCTTCCGCTTTCGCTAGGGTTGGACTTGCTGAAGCTGCAGGCGGCTCGCTCTTACTGGAACAGCCCGCTGCCACAACACTCGATAACAACACGGAAGCCATGAGTACTGATACCGCTTTCTTTTTTCTGAGCAATTGACACCCTCCTATTAATGTTAGATCTGGGCTCAAGGACATCGGATCGATTTCCTGAGTCTGTATCTATCATAGAGCACGAATACCCCTTTTTACGGTCAGTATTATCCATGATTTGGATCAAGATTGAACGAGATTTTCCTACCGCCAGCCCGGATTTTCGGATGATTTCTACCCTTTTAGCGGACATTTATGCACCCGCTTGTTCATCTGTGATCGGAATAAGTAAGACAATTGAAGTTCCGATGCCAGGTTCGCTGGTAATCGTAAGATTTGCTCGGTCTCCATACTGCAATTTAATCATCCTATTCACATAATGGATCCCAATGCCCATCCCGGTGTTTCGTCGTTCCTCTGTGCTTCTATCGAGTAATTGCCTGATTTCCTCCGCACGCATTCCCAATCCGTTGTCCTTCACCTCAATACGAACGCGATCCTCGCCTTCAAGTCCGGCTTTGACCTCAATCCAACCGTCGTCCCCTAGTCCATGAAAAAGTGAATTTTCTACAAGGGGTTGAAGGATGAATCGGGGGATCGGTACATCCATCAGTCCGTCCTCTGCCCGTATATCTACATGGATCTGAAAATCGTACCGTATTTGCTGTAATGTCACATAATCGTTAAGGCAAGCGATTTCCCGGCCTAATGTCGCCGTTCCTCCCTTGCCCATGTTGTAATAAAGCACTTTGTTGAGTAAGGAAACAAGTCTCTCAATCTGTTCCTGCC
>NZ_JBFUIX010000544.1:0-1087 GCF_056401635.1 Paenibacillus sp. P4_E11
TTCCTGAACACTCTGTGAATCTTCATCGAATATATACCGATGGAGAGAAAGCGGTTATGACCGGTGAAGTCGTCATTTCCATCTTCGGCCCACGTTGATTATCAGGATGTATCGAGCAGCCACTGGGCAGCGAGTGGCGGTTATCCAGATGGTACATTTAATCTAACTGGTACTTCGGGGAACAACTGGCCGGATGTTCAGGCAAGCTTCTGGGCGTATGAACACATCGAGGAAGACTCCAGGAATCATAGTTACATAGCCAGTTCTGAGGGCGGCGAGCTATGGACGGCTCACTAAAAATCGGTATGAAATGAATGTATCGTCCACCCTAACTAATGATGGGGTGGACTCCTTATTTCCAATCGGGCAGTTAATAAAAGATAGTAAGGTAGGGATCATCCAATGAAAGCCATACTAGTTGACGACGAAACTTTAGCTCTGATGCAGCTTCAGATTATGCTGGAAAACGAAGTGGATGGAGTTGAAGTTGCAGGGACCTATACCGACCCCTTACAAGCTATTGAACTCGCAAGGGAGCTTCAGCCGGATGTGGTGTTTCTCGATATTAACATGCCTGGAATCGATGGTATGGAAACGGGGAAGCGGTTTCGCGCAATTCTGCCTCAAGTAGAGATCGTATTCGTTACCGGGTATAGGCAGTATGCGCTGGATGCTTTCGAAGTCAGCGCGCTGGATTACATCATGAAGCCGATATTATTGGAACGATTGCGGAGTACGGTAGAACGTTTGCATATGAGGTTAGGCACGAACGTAACGAAACAAGCGGAATCCCGATTCGCTACGGTAGGCTGCTTTAATCATCTTGTATTTCAACCCCCTGGAGAGGAACCTCGAGTAACCAAATGGCGGACTGCTAAGGCGCAGGAGTTGTTCGCTTATTTGCTGCATCATCGCGATCAGTTGATCGATCGTGAAGATATCATCACGATGTTATGGCCGGATATGGATATGAGCAGGGCTACGCAGCAGTTGTATTCGACCATCTATCATATTCGTCAAACCTTGAAACAAAGTGGGATCAAGAGTATCTCGATTAATAGCATGGGCGTTGAGAGAGGTTATGTGC
>NZ_JBFUIX010000545.1:0-1086 GCF_056401635.1 Paenibacillus sp. P4_E11
AAGTCGGAATTGCTAGTAATCGCGGATCAGCATGCCGCGGTGAATACGTTCCCGGGTCTTGTACACACCGCCCGTCACACCACGAGAGTTTACAACACCCGAAGTCGGTGGGGTAACCCGCAAGGGAGCCAGCCGCCGAAGGTGGGGTAGATGATTGGGGTGAAGTCGTAACAAGGTAGCCGTATCGGAAGGTGCGGCTGGATCACCTCCTTTCTATGGAGTACTTCCAGTCCTGTAGGGACTGGGTACAGCATATGCTTCCGTAGTACATTTGCGGAGCAAATGTTTTAGCTTGCACACTCGTTGATCAGTTTTGAGGGAGTAATCCTTCTACAAAATCGTTTGGTGACGATGGCGGAGGGGAACCACGCGTTCCCATCCCGAACACGACCGTTAAGCCCTCCAGCGCCGATGGTACTTGGACCGCAGGGTCCTGGGAGAGTAGGACGTTGCCAAGCGAGCCCACTTTTGTGGGTTTTTATTTTGGRATTATGCTTCCGAAGTAACTTCACTTCGTGAAGTTTTGAGGGCCCTTAGCTCAGCTGGTTAGAGCGCACCCCTGATAAGGGTGAGGTCGGTGGTTCGAGTCCACTAGGGCCCACCATAGTTACCTTAAGTGAATAATAGTTACACCGGGGTCCCCGAAAAGTAATCGGAATAACCCTCGGAGCCTAAGCTTCACTTTTTGGGGTATATTTGGGGCCATAGCTCAGCTGGGAGAGCGCCTGCCTTGCAAGCAGGAGGTCAGCGGTTCGATCCCGCTTGGCTCCACCAAAAACAATCTTATAGCAAGAAACTTCCAAGAATTATGTTGTTGCTTCGCGGAAGCGGATGTGGTAAGATAGCTCTTGCCGCTAAAAACGGTGAGCATCAAATGTAACACATTTTGTTCCTTGAAAACTGGATAGCGAAACGATAACGAGAACTAGAGCAATCTAGTGGCAATTGTGAGCTTGGAAACGATATTCCTTCGGGAAAATCGAGGATAAGCAAGTAAGAGCGCACGGAGGATGCCTAGGCACTAGGAGCCGAAGAAGGACGTGGCGAACGACGAAATGCCTCGGGGAGCCGTAAGCAGGCTTTGAT
>NZ_JBFUIX010000546.1:0-1078 GCF_056401635.1 Paenibacillus sp. P4_E11
GGTAATGCCTGCTGACGGCTTTAACACTGTTATGGAATGTTCATATTCATTAACGTGATTAAGTTTACATATTATTTTATATGCTAACTTTATAACTTTTGGGTGTTCCATATCTTTCGAACAAAGAGTCATTTAAATTTAATGACATTAATAAATTGAGAAACGAAGAACCTGATGATAAGCGGCCGGGCTCCTGTTCATGAGGCAGAAGTCTTCTCGGCTTTGCCGTTCATAGGTACGAAGTTCAACAAGGTCGTCTGGTCCGAACGAAATCAACAACGAAGGCGGAAAAAACGGAGATGTCCATCATCGTTGCGGAAGAAGAGCTGTCGCATGTTGCGGGATTTATTATCGAACCGTAATTGCCCTAAGAATCAAAAAATAGAGGTTGGTCTACAACGATGTAGATCAACCTCTTTAGCAATTTACTTGATGAGATTGCAAGTCTCCACCTGCCGTTAAGCCCTTCTAGTTCGTCGTCTGCATAACGATTTGCAATAGAAGGAACAAGACATCATTCCGATCAAAAACAGCATCACCCGTTACATCCACAGGAGTTTGATGCATATAACTCACCACATGATTAATCTGAATTGGACCACCAGGGTTGCCAGGAGATAGAGACAGCAGCTGACCCCGAAGTTGAATGGCATCCAACTGTGTTCTCACAGGCAACCCTTTCCATTCCAAAATCACTTTACTTCCTTTATCCATAACAGCTCCGGAATCAACATCCAGTGTAATTAAGCTAGTCACAGCATCATGGCTGTTAAGCTGCAACACGACCGCTTGATCCGAAACATAACGCACATTACTTATGGAGACGGCAGTGCCGTTTACATGAAATTTGTCTTTATTCAGTGATGCCTGCCTATTTAACTGATGACTGAATAGTACAGTCAGCTCCGTCCCATTCGAATTTAACGCAGCCACCGTAACTTTTAACGGATCCTGATCCGCCACTATGTTATGAATTACAATAAGCCCGATTGAAGATTCATTGCCTGTTTGATCTATTCCTCTTGCTTCAACTGAACCGTTCGCCGTCATTACGATTTCTGCAGGGTCCGTTACAGAC
>NZ_JBFUIX010000547.1:0-1065 GCF_056401635.1 Paenibacillus sp. P4_E11
CAGAAAAGGGGCCGGAAGACTTCTTCTAGCTGCTTCTGTTGAAAAAATGGACAAACCGGCAAAACTTAAGTGCGTTTCTGAAAAMCATAAAGCCATGAGATTTTACGAAAATAATGGTTGGAAGAAGATTGTTGAGGAAGGAAAACCGGGTGAGCGGTACTGGGTTATGGAGTACATCTAATTTGGCAAATTTCCAGCTTTTGAACAAAGCTCGACGTGTTAGCAATGGCTACATGATAGGGCTTTTTGTGTTGTGTTGTGAAGCAACCAGTAGAAGTTCAGAATATTAGAAGCAAATTGTCGAGTCAACTGACTAACAGGAAGAATAGGGGTAATCCACATTTATTTATAGTATAATGGTTACTTCAATATAAGGTGGAAACAGGAAAAGAGGGAACGGATGCCTACAATACTGGTTGCTGACGACGATGCCAACATTCGCGAACTTGTTTGTTTATTTCTACGCAACGATGGATTCACGACAGTTGAAGCCGTAGACGGTAGGGAAGCACTTAAGGTCTATGCTGAAACACATGTCGATCTTGTAGTTCTTGATATTATGATGCCGATTATGGATGGTTGGACATTATGCAAGGAGCTCAGAAAAGCTAATCCTGATGTACCTTTGCTTATGTTGACTGCTAGAGGCGAAACATGGGAGAAAGTGAAGGGTTTCGAACTGGGAACCGACGATTATTTGACGAAACCATTTGATCCGTTAGAGTTAACGGTTCGTGTTAGGGCATTACTCAAGCGATTTCGAAATGGCTCCACGCAGATGATCCAATTTGGCAGCGTTATTCTTGATCGGCAGACTTATAAAGTGACAAGAGGGACGGAGTCGTTCACGTTGCCGCTGAAGGAGTTCGAATTGCTGTATAAGCTCGCTGGAACACCAGGACAAGTCTATACGCGTCAGCAATTGATTGATCAGATATGGGGACTCGAATATGCTGGAGATGATCGAACCGTAGATATACATATTAAACGCCTGCGCGAGCGATTTGCGACTACAACCGAATTTCGTATCGAAACGGTGCGTGGACTTGGTTACCGGCTTGAGGT